>NZ_JBGONU010000010.1:0-109397 GCF_041439295.1 Vibrio sp. 1F253
TCTTCAAGGGTTACCGTCCACAGTTCTACTTCCGTACAACTGACGTAACAGGCGATATCACTCTACCTGAAGGCGTAGAAATGGTAATGCCAGGTGACAACGTTCAAATGACTGTTGAGCTAATCGCTCCAATCGCAATGGACGAAGGTCTACGTTTCGCAATCCGCGAAGGTGGCCGTACAGTTGGTGCTGGTGTTGTAGCTAAAATCTTTGCATAAGATTTGACGAACCACTAGTAAAAAGGGCATCATTTGATGCCCTTTTTCTGCGCTGTAAAAAGAGTTGGGTGTTTTGACATCAATTTTAACTCTTAGCAAAGAATTAAACGGTCTTTTTAACTAAAATGACTGTTAGATGTGTTGTTTTGCAACGCAAAGGAATGTGCCCTGCAACAGCGGGGTTATTGTCGTCTATATTTAAGACTTATCACAGGTTGGTTTTATGAAAGCAAACGCTGAAACTCCTGATAGCTCAGGTGCAGCAGATACAATGAAGTGGGTAGTCGCTTTTGTACTGTTGGCTGCTGCTGTTGTGGGTAATTACCTGTATGGTGAATTGTCTGTTGTAATTCGCGCTGCAGGTGTAGTTGTGCTGATTGCTGCCGCACTAGGCGTTGCAGCAACAACAACTAAAGGTAAAGCTGCGATCGATTTTGCAAAAGAATCTCGTATGGAGATTCGTAAAGTTGTTTGGCCTACTCGCCAAGAAACTATGCAAACTACATTGATCGTTTTAGCTGTATGTATTGTTATGTCTCTAGTGCTTTGGGGAATTGACGGCATTATGGTCCGTTTAGTTTCTCTAGCAACTGGAGTGTAGAGGGTTCTGATTCATGAGTGAAGCTCCAAAAAAACGTTGGTATGTAGTTCAAGCCTTTTCTGGCTATGAAGGTCGTGTATCTCAATCGTTACGCGAACATATTAAAATGCACGACATGGAAGAATTCTTTGGTGACGTTTTAGTACCTACTGAAGAAGTAGTGGAAATGCGTGCAGGTCAACGCCGTAAAAGCGAACGTAAGTTCTTCCCTGGCTACGTATTAGTGCAAATGATCATGAATGATGAATCATGGCACTTAGTACGCAGCATTCCTCGTGTTATGGGCTTCATTGGTGGTACCTCTGATCGTCCTGCACCAATCACTGACAAAGAAGCTGATGCTATCTTGAACCGTCTAGAGAAAGCGAGCGAGTCTCCACGTCCTAAGACAATGTTCGAAGCGGGTGAAGTAGTTCGTGTGAACGATGGTCCGTTTGCTGATTTCAACGGTACAGTTGAAGAAGTAGATTACGAGAAAAGCCGCATTAAGGTATCTGTATCGATCTTTGGTCGTGCAACACCGGTTGAGCTTGAATTTGGTCAAGTTGAAAAGCTGGACTAAAACTCTAACTTTTGAACAAGCTGTGGATAAATACTTCATAAGTTGTTCAAAATAAAAGAGTATAAAAAACCACCTTTTTAGGGTTGTTAAAGGCGCGAATTATGATTATAATTTCGCGCCTTTTTACTTCTATCGAAGTAAGAAAGAGTTAATTGAAATTAAGGGGAGCTTGCCTCAGGGCTAGCGCATGTACCCAAAAATTAGGAAATATCATGGCTAAGAAAGTTGAAGCTTATATCAAACTGCAAGTTGCAGCTGGTATGGCAAACCCAAGTCCACCGGTTGGTCCTGCTCTAGGTCAACACGGCGTGAACATCATGGAATTCTGTAAAGCGTTCAACGCAAAAACAGAATCTGTTGAGAAAGGTCTACCTACTCCAGTAGTAATTACTGTTTACAACGACCGTTCTTTCACGTTCGTAACTAAGACTCCACCTGCTGCTGTTCTTCTTAAGAAAGCTGCTGGCGTTAAGTCTGGTTCAGGTCGTCCAAACACTGAGAAAGTTGGTACTGTAACTGACGCTCAAGTTCAGGAAATCGCAGAAACTAAAGCTGCTGATATGACTGGTGCTGACATCGAAGCAATGAAGCGTTCTATTGCTGGTACTGCTCGTTCAATGGGCCTAGTGGTAGAGGGATAAGATCATGGCAAAACTTACTAAGCGTATGCGCGTAATCCGCGACAAAGTTGAAGTAACTAAAGAATACGAAATCAACGAAGCTGTTGCTCTTCTTAAAGAACTAGCGACTGCTAAATTCGTTGAGTCTGTAGATGTTGCTGTTAACCTAGGCATCGATGCTCGTAAATCTGACCAAAACGTACGTGGCGCAACTGTGCTACCTCACGGTACTGGCCGTGACATCCGCGTTGCTGTGTTCACTCAAGGTGCAAACGCAGAAGCAGCTAAAGCAGCTGGCGCAGATATCGTTGGTATGGAAGATCTTGCTGAGCAAGTGAAAAAAGGCGAAATGAACTTCGACGTTGTTGTTGCTTCTCCTGATGCAATGCGTGTTGTTGGTCAACTAGGTACAATCCTAGGTCCACGCGGCCTTATGCCAAACCCTAAAGTTGGTACTGTAACTCCTAACGTTGCTGAAGCGGTTAAGAACGCTAAAGCTGGTCAGGTTCGTTACCGTAACGACAAGAACGGTATCATCCACACTACTATCGGCAAAGCATCTTTCGAAGCTAACCAGCTTCAAGAGAACCTAGAAGCACTTCTAGTTGCTCTTAAGAAAGCTAAGCCTTCTTCAGCGAAAGGTACTTTCCTGAAGAAAGTAAGCATCTCTACTACAATGGGTGCTGGTGTTACTGTTGATCAAGCTAGTCTTGACACTCAAGCAAACTAATTTGCTTCGGCGCAGATTTAGTGTATACTTCTGCGCCTAATATTTGTGGTTGGGTGGTTTTTGAAGCAATTCAGGTCATCCGTCCCAAGACCGTAGGCGCCGTACTCTACGGAGATATGGCTTAATAAAACCTACGTAGGCGATGTTGTGGTTTGAAGTGAATTTATTCATTTTTAAATAACATCGTAAACGCTCATTACATTTTGTATGAGTGCTGTAATCACAACCAGAGGTTAATCCAAATGGCTTTAAATCTTCAAGACAAAAAAGCAATTGTTGCTGAAGTCAACGAAGCTGCCAGTGGTGCACTTTCTGCAGTTGTAGCTGATTCTCGTGGCGTTACTGTTGGCGCAATGACTTCTCTACGTAAACAAGCTCGCGAAGCGGGTGTTTACATGAGAGTTGTTCGTAACACACTAGCACGCCGTGCGATTCAGGGTACAGACTACGAGTGTCTAACAGACACTTTCACTGGTCCAACTCTGATCGCATTCTCTAATGAGCACCCAGGTGCTGCAGCGCGTCTTTTCAAAGACTTCGCTAAAGAGAATAAAGATTTCGAGATCAAAGCTGCTGCATTTGAAGGCGCAGTTACTGATGCTGAAGTACTAGCGACACTACCAACTTACGACGAAGCTATCGCACGCCTAATGATGTGCATGAAAGAAGCTTCTGCTGGCAAGCTGGTTCGTACTATCGCTGCTGTTCGCGACCAAAAAGAAGAAGCTGCGGCTTAAGCCTTGCTTTTCACTGGTTGCTATTTAAACTTATTGTTGACTTAAAAGAGAATTGTTATGTCTATTACTAACGAGCAAATCCTAGACGCAGTTGCAGAAATGTCTGTAATGCAAGTTGTTGAGCTTATCGAAGCTATGGAAGAGAAATTCGGTGTTACTGCTGCTGCTGCAGTTGTAGCTGGTGGTGCTTCTGCTGAAGCTGCTGCTGAGCAAACTGAATTCGACGTAATCCTAACTGCTGCTGGCGCTAACAAAGTACAAGTTATCAAAGCTGTACGTGGCGCAACTGGCCTAGGTCTTAAAGAAGCTAAAGGTCTTGTAGACTCAGCTCCTGCAGCGCTTAAAGAAGGCGTTGACAAAGCTGAAGCTGAAGCTCTTAAAGCACAGCTAGAAGAAGCTGGCGCTTCTGTTGAAGTTAAGTAATTATTACTTAATTTCTTAGCCGCAAGGCTAATGGCTGGTGGTTTATTAACCACCGGCCTTTTTGCGCTGTAGGGCTATGACGAAATTTCCGCTGTTTAACCGTCATAATCCAAGCAAAAAAACAGTCATTTTTTCGAAATGATTGTTCACTACAGTAAACAGCTGTTTGTCACCGCCCCCTCTGAAGAGTGTTTTGGGTGGTTTGGGTCACTTATCAGCGAGCTGAGGAACCCCATGGTTTACTCTTATACCGAGAAAAAGCGCATCCGTAAGGATTTTGGTACTCGTCCACAAGTTTTGGACATTCCATACCTGTTATCGATCCAGCTTGATTCTTTCGACAAATTCATCGAACAGGATCCTGAAGGTCAATACGGTCTTGAAGCTGCTTTCCGTTCTGTATTTCCAATTCAGAGCTACAACGGCAATTCTGAGCTGCAATACGTTAGCTACCGTCTTGGTGAGCCAGTTTTTGACGTTAAAGAATGTCAAATCCGCGGTGTTACTTACTCAAAGCCACTACGCGTAAAACTACGTCTAGTTATCTTTGATCGAGATGCACCAGCAGGTACTGTAAAAGACATTAAAGAACAAGAAGTCTACATGGGCGAAATTCCGCTTATGACAGACAATGGTACTTTCGTAATTAATGGTACCGAGAGGGTTATCGTATCCCAGCTGCACCGAAGCCCAGGCGTGTTCTTCGACAGTGATAAGGGTAAGACCCACTCATCAGGTAAAGTTCTTTATAACGCACGTGTAATTCCTTACCGTGGCTCATGGTTAGACTTTGAGTTCGATCCTAAGGATAACTTATTCGTACGTATCGACCGTCGTCGTAAGCTACCAGCATCGATTATCCTTCGTGCACTTGGTAAATCGACTGAAGAGATCCTAGATCTGTTCTTCGACAAAGTGAACTTCGAAGTGAAAGACCAAACTCTACTTATGGAGTTGGTTCCTGATCGTCTACGTGGTGAAACTGCGTCATTCGACATCGAAGCAAACGGCAAAACTTACGTTGAGACTGGTCGTCGTGTAACTGCTCGCCATATCCGTCAACTTGAAAAAGATGGCGTTGAGCACATCGAAGTACCAGTAGAGTACATCGTTGAAAAGATTGCTGCGAAAGATTACATCAACGAAGCAACTGGCGAGATCATCGTTGGCGCAAACCAAGAGATTAGCCTAGAAGCACTTGCTAACCTGTCTCAAGCAGGTCACAAGACTCTAGAAGTGCTGTTCACGAATGACCTAGACCATGGTCCATTCATGTCAGACACTCTACGTGCGGATAGCACAGTAGATCGCATCTCTGCATTGGTAGAAATCTACCGCATGATGCGTCCTGGCGAGCCACCAACGAAAGAAGCTGCAGAATCACTGTTCGAAAGCCTATTCTTCTCTGAAGATCGTTACGACCTATCAACTGTAGGCCGTATGAAATTCAACAGCTCTATCGAGCGTGAAGAAGAAGAAGAGCGCGGTACTCTGGATGAATCAGACATCATCGAAGTGATGAAGAAACTGATTGGTATCCGTAACGGCATTGGTGAAGTGGACGATATCGACCACCTTGGCAACCGTCGTATCCGTTCTGTAGGTGAAATGGCAGAAAACCAATTCCGTGTTGGTCTAGTTCGTGTAGAACGTGCCGTTAAAGAACGTCTAAGCCTTGGTGACCTTGATGCAATCATGCCTCAAGACCTTATCAACGCTAAGCCGATCTCTGCTGCAGTTAAAGAATTCTTTGGCTCTTCACAGCTTTCACAGTTTATGGACCAAAACAACCCATTGTCAGAAGTTACGCACAAGCGTCGTATCTCTGCTTTAGGTCCTGGTGGTCTTACTCGTGAGCGCGCAGGCTTCGAAGTACGTGACGTTCACGTAACTCACTACGGTCGTCTATGTCCGATCGAAACGCCTGAAGGTCCAAACATCGGTCTAATTAACTCGCTATCTGCATTTGCACGTTGTAACGATTACGGTTTCCTAGAAACTCCGTACCGTCGTGTAGTAGATGGTGTAGTAACAGAAGAAGTTGATTACCTGTCTGCAATCCAGGAAGGTCAATTCGTAATCGCGCAAGCAAACACCATTCTTACTGAAGAAGGTACGTTTGCAGATGAGCTAATCACAGCTCGTCAAAAAGGTGAATCTGGTCTTCACCCACGCGATCACGTTGACTACATGGACGTTGCGACAAACCAAGTAGTATCTATCGCTGCTTCGCTTATCCCGTTCCTAGAACACGATGATGCGAACCGTGCATTGATGGGTGCCAACATGCAACGTCAAGCTGTACCAACACTGAGAGCTGATAAGCCTCTAGTAGGTACGGGTATCGAACGTAACATCGCAGTTGACTCTGGTGTTACAGCGGTTGCTAAACGTGGTGGTCAAGTTCAGTCTGTTGACGCTTCTCGTATCGTAGTTAAGGTTAACGAAGATGAATTGGTACCTGGCGAAGCTGGTATCGATATCTACAACCTGACTAAGTACACGCGTTCGAACCAAAACACATGTATTAACCAACGTCCAACTGTACTTCCTGGTGAACCAGTTGCACGCGGCGATGTTCTTGCTGACGGTCCTTCAACAGACCTTGGTGAACTAGCTCTTGGCCAAAACATGCGTATCGCATTCATGCCTTGGAACGGTTACAACTTCGAAGACTCGATCTTAGTATCTGAGCGCGTAGTTCAAGAAGACCGTTTCACGACAATCCACATTCAAGAACTATCTTGTGTGGCTCGTGATACTAAGCTGGGTTCTGAAGAGATCACAGCTGATATTCCAAACGTAGGTGAGTCTGCTCTGTCTAAACTAGACGAGTCAGGTATCGTTTACATTGGTGCTGAAGTTAAGGGTGGCGACATCCTAGTTGGTAAAGTAACCCCTAAAGGTGAAACTCAACTGACTCCTGAAGAGAAGCTACTACGTGCTATCTTCGGTGAGAAAGCATCTGATGTTAAAGATACTTCTCTACGTGTACCAAACTCTGTTTCGGGTACTATCATCGATGTACAAGTCTTCACTCGCGATGGCGTAGAGAAAGACAAACGTGCACTTGAAATCGAACAGATGCAGCTTAAAGAAGCTAAGAAAGATCTAACTGAAGAGTTCCAAATTCTTGAGGGTGGCCTTCTTAACCGTGTTAAAGCTGTACTTCTGTCTGGTGGTTACTCTGAAGCTAAGCTTGATACTATCGGTCGTAAGCAATGGCTAGAGCAAGTTCTAGAAGACGATGCGCTACAAACACAGCTTGAGCAACTTGCTGAGCAGTGGGATGAGCTAAAAGCAGACTTTGATAAGAAGTTTGAAACTAAGCGTCGTAAAATCACTCAAGGTGATGATCTAGCGCCTGGCGTTCTTAAGATTGTTAAAGTTTACCTAGCGGTTAAACGTCGTATCCAGCCTGGTGATAAGATGGCCGGTCGTCACGGTAACAAAGGTGTAATCTCTAAGATTAACCCTGTTGAAGACATGCCATACGATGAGAAAGGTCAGCCTGTAGACATCGTACTTAACCCGCTGGGTGTACCATCGCGTATGAACATCGGTCAGATCCTAGAAGTTCACTTAGGTTTGGCTGCGAAAGGTATCGGTGACAAGATCAACCAAATGGTTAAGGAACAACAAGAACTGCATAAGTTCCGTGAGTTCCTACAGAAGGTTTACGATCTTGGCGATACTCGTCAGAAAGTTGATATTGCTGAACTGTCTGATGATCAAGTTCGTACACTGATCAAGAACCTACGTGGCGGTCTACCGATTGCTACACCTGTGTTCGACGGTGCTTCTGAGTCTCTAATCAAAGAACTACTTAAACTGGGTGATCTGCCAGAATCTGGTCAGCTTAAACTGTTTGATGGTCGTACTGGTGATTCGTTTGAGCGTCCTGTAACTGTTGGTTACATGTACATGCTGAAACTGAACCACTTGGTTGATGACAAGATGCATGCTCGTTCAACTGGTTCTTACAGCCTAGTAACTCAGCAACCACTTGGTGGTAAAGCTCAGTTCGGTGGTCAGCGTTTCGGTGAGATGGAAGTATGGGCACTAGAAGCATACGGTGCTGCATATACTCTACAAGAAATGCTAACTGTTAAGTCGGATGACGTTAACGGCCGTACTAAGATGTACAAGAACATCGTAGATGGTAACCATAGCATGGAACCTGGCATGCCAGAGTCGTTCAACGTACTGTTGAAAGAGATTCGCTCGCTAGGTATCAACATCGAGCTAGAAGACGAAGAGTAATCCCTCTTTTTTATAAAGAAGATTGGATTACTTGGTAAAGGGGGCTCACTTTAGTCGGTGAGCTCCTTTAACTCCTTACAGGAGCTGAACGTGAAAGACTTATTAAACTTTCTAAAAGCACAGCATAAGACCGAAGAATTTGATGCAATCAAAATCGGTCTATCTTCACCAGACACGATCCGTTCGTGGTCTTTTGGTGAAGTTAAAAAGCCAGAAACAATTAACTATCGTACGTTCAAACCTGAACGTGATGGTCTGTTCTGTGCACGTATTTTTGGTCCAGTTAAAGACTACGAATGTCTTTGTGGCAAATACAAGCGCCTGAAGCACCGTGGTGTTATCTGTGAGAAGTGTGGCGTTGAAGTTACACAAACTAAAGTTCGTCGTGACCGTATGGGCCACATCGAGCTTGCTTCACCAGTTGCTCACATCTGGTTCCTAAAATCACTACCGTCTCGTATCGGTCTACTAATGGATATCCCTCTGCGTGATATCGAACGTGTTCTTTACTTCGAAATGTACGTAGTAACTGAACCGGGTATGACTGATCTAGAAAAATCTCAGATGCTTACTGAAGAAGAGTATCTGGATCGTCTAGAAGAGTGGGGTGACGAATTCACTGCTAAGATGGGTGCTGAAGCGATCAAAGATCTGCTTTCAACAATGGACCTTCATCAAGAAGTGGAAGAAATGCGCGAAGAGTTGGAAACTACTAACTCTGAAACTAAGCGTAAGAAAGTTACTAAGCGTTTGAAGCTAGTTGAAGCGTTCATTTCGTCAGGCAACAAGCCTGAGTGGATGATCCTAACTGTACTTCCAGTGCTACCGCCAGATCTACGTCCTCTAGTACCACTAGATGGCGGTCGTTTTGCGACCTCTGATCTGAACGATCTTTACCGTCGTGTGATCAACCGTAACAACCGTTTGAAGCGTCTTCTAGAGCTAGCGGCTCCAGACATCATCGTACGTAACGAAAAGCGTATGCTGCAAGAGTCTGTTGATGCCCTTCTAGATAACGGTCGTCGCGGTCGTGCGATCACGGGTTCTAACAAGCGTCCTCTGAAATCTCTTGCTGATATGATCAAGGGTAAACAAGGTCGTTTCCGTCAGAACCTTCTAGGTAAACGTGTAGACTACTCTGGCCGTTCTGTAATCACAGTTGGTCCATACCTTCGTCTACATCAGTGTGGTCTTCCTAAGAAGATGGCACTTGAGCTATTTAAGCCGTTCATCTACAGCAAGCTAGAAACTCGTGGCATGGCTACGACAATCAAAGCTGCTAAGAAAATGGTAGAGCGCGAAGAAGCGATCGTTTGGGATATCCTAGACGAAGTGATCCGTGAACACCCAGTGCTGCTTAACCGTGCACCTACACTTCACCGTCTAGGTATCCAAGCGTTTGAACCAGTACTAATCGAAGGTAAAGCGATTCAGCTTCACCCACTAGTGTGTGCGGCATACAACGCCGACTTCGATGGTGACCAAATGGCTGTACACGTGCCTCTAACTCTAGAAGCACAGCTTGAAGCTCGTACCCTAATGATGTCGACGAATAACATTCTGTCGCCAGCATCAGGTGATCCAATCATCGTACCTTCTCAGGACGTTGTATTGGGTCTTTACTACATGACACGTGACAAGATCAACGTGAAAGGTGAAGGTATGTACCTTGCTGGCCCTGCTGAGGCTGAAAAGGCATACCGTACTAAGACTGCTGAGCTACACGCTCGCGTTAAAGTACGTATCACTGAAACTGTAGTAGATGAAGACGGCAATAGCACAACGAATACTGGTCTAGTTGATACGACTGTAGGTCGTGCAATGCTATGGCAGATCGTTCCTGCTGGCCTACCGTACAGCATCGTTAACCAAAAGTTAGGTAAGAAGCAGATCTCTACTCTTCTTAACGAGTGTTACCGTAAGCTTGGTCTAAAAGATACAGTAGTATTTGCTGACCAAATCATGTACGCAGGTTTCGCATACGCGGCACTTTCTGGTGTTTCTGTAGGTATCAACGATATGGTTGTTCCTCAAGCGAAATACGATGAAATTGAATCTGCTGAAGAAGAAGTTCGTGAAATCCAAGAGCAATTCCAATCAGGTCTTGTTACTGCGGGTGAGCGTTATAACAAAGTTATCGATATCTGGGCATCTACGAATGACCGCGTTGCGAAAGCAATGATGGATAACCTATCTTCTGAAACAGTTATCAACCGTGACGGCGAAGAAGAACAGCAAGAATCGTTCAACAGCATCTACATGATGGCCGACTCGGGCGCACGTGGTTCTGCAGCTCAGATTCGTCAGCTAGCAGGTATGCGTGGTCTGATGGCGCGTCCAGATGGTTCAATCATCGAAACGCCGATCACAGCGAACTTTAAAGAAGGTCTAAACGTCCTTCAGTACTTTATCTCAACGCACGGTGCTCGTAAGGGTCTTGCGGATACAGCACTGAAAACAGCAAACTCGGGTTACCTAACTCGTCGTCTAGTAGACGTTGCTCAAGACGTTGTAGTACACGAACATGACTGTGGCACGCACGAAGGTATCGACATGATGCCTCACATCGAAGGTGGTGACGTTAAAGTTGCACTTTCTGAGCTTGCTCTAGGTCGTGTAGTAGCTGAAGACGTTCTTAAGCCTGGTACTGAAGATGTACTGATTCCACGTAATACTCTGATTGATGAGAAGTGGTGTCAAATCATGGAAGACAACTCAGTAGATAGCATGAAAGTGCGCTCTGTTGTTACCTGTGATGCAGACTTCGGTTGTTGTGCACAGTGTTACGGTCGTGACCTAGCACGTGGTCACCTAGTGAACCAAGGTGAAGCAGTTGGTGTTATCGCTGCACAATCTATCGGTGAACCGGGTACACAGCTTACAATGCGTACGTTCCACATCGGTGGTGCGGCATCTACTGCAGCAGCAGAGAACAGCATCCAAGCTAAGACAACTGGTACTGTGAAACTTCACAATGCTAAGTTCGTAGTTAACAAAGATAAGAAACTGGTTATCACTTCTCGTGCATCTGAGATGACGATTATTGATGAATTCGGCCGTACTAAAGAGAAGCACAAACTTCCTTACGGTTCTATGCTAACCAAAGGCGACAACGCAGCAGTTACTGCTGGTGAAGTTGTAGCTAACTGGGAAGCGCATACCATGCCAATCATCACTGAAGTGGCAGGTCGTATCCAATTCGTAGATATGATCGATGGTATTACAGTTTCTCGTCAAACTGACGATCTAACTGGTCTTTCTTCAAGTGAAGTAACAGACGCAGCAGCTCGCCCAGCAGCAGGTAAAGATATGCGTCCAGCTATCAAACTTGTTGATGAGCAAGGTAACGACGTAATGATTCCTGGTACTGATATGCCAGCTCACTACTTCCTACCTGGCAAAGCGATTGTAAACATCGAAGATGGCGCTGAAGTTGGCATTGGTGACACACTATCTCGTATCCCTCAAAAATCGAGCGGAAACAAAGATATCACCGGTGGTCTACCACGCGTAGCTGACCTATTCGAAGCTCGTAAGCCTAAAGAGCCTGCGATCCTTGCTGAGCACACAGGTACTGTGTCTTTCGGTAAAGAAACGAAAGGTAAGCGTCGTCTAGTAATCACTCGTGAAGGCGGTGACGCTTACGAAGAGATGATTCCTAAGCACCGTCAATTGAACGTGTTCGAAGGTGAGAAGATTGAACGTGGTGATGTAATCGCCGACGGTCCTGAAACTCCACACGATATCCTGCGTCTACGTGGTATCCACGCAGTGACTCAGTACATCGCGAACGAAGTTCAAGAAGTTTACCGCTTACAAGGCGTAAAGATTAACGATAAGCACATCGAGACTATCGTTCGTCAAATGCTACGTAAGTGTACAATCACTCATTCTGGTGACTCTCCGTTCCTACCTGGCGAACAAGTTGAGTACCACAATGTTAAGATTGCTAACCGTAAGCTAGAAGCTGAAGGTAAAGAACTAGTGCGTTTCGAGCGTGACCTACTAGGTATTACTAAAGCATCTCTTGCAACTGAGTCATTCATCTCAGCTGCATCGTTCCAAGAAACGACTCGCGTACTAACAGAAGCTGCGGTTTCTGGTAAGCGTGATGACCTTCGCGGTCTGAAAGAGAACGTAATTGTTGGTCGTCTGATCCCAGCTGGTACTGGTTTCGCATACCACCAAGAGCGTCAAAAGCAACGTGAAGAAGAGCAAGAAGGTCCTTCAGCTGAACAAGCTACTGACAATCTAGCAGCACTTCTAAACGCTGGTTTCTCTTCAGAAGAGTAAGCTCTACGAGTAGTCTCTAAGAGATAAGAAAAAGGCACCTTCGGGTGCCTTTTTTGTATCTGGCGTATTGGTATTTAGCTATGACTTATAAAGTGATAGGTGTGATTATCTAGCTGGTGGGGTTGGATTTATGTCCTGAAGAGTGCTCTTTGAGGCCAGTAAGATAAAGGGTAGAGATGATTAGGCTGATTAGGGCTGTAACCATATGCTTATGGCTAAAGGTCAGGGCGAGCGAGTAAGCTCTGTCTGAAAGGTTCTGGGTAGTTTGGATAACCTTACAGACAAAACAAAAAGCTTGCACAGAGGCAAGCTTATTAAGGATTCAGCTAACTAAGCGCCTGGTGGAATCGCTAAACTGTCTGCAATAAGCTGGATAAGATTATCTTCTACTTCAAAACGTACTTCGAGTAGTTCACCTACTTTTGACATATCTCCTTCGAAGTTAGGCAACTCATCGTCTGCACTTACTTTAACGTACTTATCATTGAACTCTAGAAGCGGCTCGGTTGTAAGTACGATCTTCGCGTAAGTTGTATCAATCTCGTCATTGGTTTTAAAGCCTGTTGCTTGCCATTTTTTCATGACCATATCGTAGATCTTAAAATGACCCTCTGAGATATAATCGACAACATGATCGCAGAATGAGCTTATTTCTTTAGGAGAAGGGAGTTCAACAACGTTTGATTGCCCATTGCTAGCTGGCTGCAAGGCACCTAGCTTACAATACTCAACGATTAGAGACTGTCGAGTTTCGAGCCAATGATCGATGACCTCATTAGAGCCACCCCATTGTTCTTGTATTTGTTTGAATTTATTTAGCATGACCATGTCCTCATGATCTGATCACAACCTTGTGATCAAGTAATTGCCTAAGCAGGGTCCATTTATTGGTATCTACTAAAAGTAATAGTTTGAATTATTCTCGGCTACAACTCTAGTATGAAATCAGATTGCCAGTAAAATGAACGAACTGCAAGCAATGAGGCATAGGGATGTTAAAAAAAAGTGATAACAAAATGACAGAGCAAGCTTATTGGTGCGTCGTTTCAGGTAGTGATATTTGGGTTAATAATGATCAGTTTCCTTATGGCTCAGCTGAAGAGCTAGGGCTGGATGTCGAGCATGCAATCTGCATTGGTCAGCATCAAGGTCGTAAGGTGTATTGGCTCAACGATTGCGATGTGGAGATTGATCTGAGCATGGTCAGCCTAAGAGATTTGCTTCACTGGCCTGAATCAAGTTTTCTGATCGCAAGCAAAGCTATCCAGTATGGGCACATGACACAAAGTATGCGTTTTTGTCCTCAGTGCGGCGGTCGTAATCATTTGAATCATAATCAGGTGGCGATGCAATGTGGAGACTGCCGAACGCTTCATTACCCTCGTATCTTCCCGTGCATCATTGTCGCTGTACGAAACGACAACAAGATATTACTTGCGCAGCACCCAAGGCATAAAACGGGTATGTACACCGTAATAGCGGGCTTCCTAGAGGTTGGAGAAACCCTAGAGCAGTGTGTGGCGCGAGAAGTCAAAGAAGAAACGGGGATCGATGTGAGTAACATTCGTTACTTTGGTAGCCAGCCATGGGCGTTTCCATCGAGTATGATGATGGGCTTTCTTGCAGATTATGCTGGTGGTACGCTTAAACCCGATTACAGTGAACTGTCGGATGCCCAATGGTTTGACGTAACAAGCCTACCTGATGTTGCTCCAGTCGGAACGATTGCGAGACAATTGATTGAGAATACAGTCGATGACATAAGGAAAGCCGGCGTCGCGGAGCAAGAACTAGAACATTAAATTACCTGTGATAGTATTTGGCCTATGGGTGGTCAAACACTAAAAAAAACCCTCCACAAGTGGAGGGGGTAAGTAAGATGTCGTTATGAGATGCTGAGTAGTGACTACTCAGTTGTTATAATTGTAATTTTCGCTAGCGAACAAATTTTTAACATGCTCCTGTAATTGGGTGCAAATTAAGCATGGATTTAAAAGTTAATAACTTGATCTAGGTTGCAAAGCACACAGCTTTTACCCTTCAATCAGTGTTAGAATACTTGCCATCAAAACTAGACAAGATTGAATTGGAATTTAACGGAATGACCGAATTAAAAAACGATCGCTATTTACGCGCACTTTTAAAACAGCCTGTTGATTACACACCGGTATGGATGATGCGCCAAGCTGGCCGCTATCTTCCAGAGTACAAAGCAACGCGCGCTGAAGCGGGCGATTTCATGTCTTTGTGCAAAAACGCTGAACTAGCATCAGAAGTAACACTTCAACCTTTACGTCGTTTCCCGCTTGATGCGGCAATCTTGTTCTCTGACATCCTAACTATCCCAGATGCGATGGGGTTAGGTTTGTACTTCGAAACAGGTGAAGGCCCTAAGTTTGAACGCCCTATCACATGTAAAGCTGACGTAGAAAAAATTGGCCTACCTGATCCTGAAGGTGAACTTCAATACGTAATGAATGCCGTTCGTCAGATCCGTAAAGACCTGAAAGGCGAAGTGCCACTGATTGGTTTCTCTGGTAGCCCTTGGACATTGGCAACTTACATGGTTGAAGGCAGCAGCTCGAAGGCGTTCACTAAGATCAAGAAGATGATGTATGCAGAGCCACAAACGTTGCACTTACTTCTAGATAAGCTGGCTGACACTGTTATTGAATACCTGAACGCGCAAATTAAAGCAGGTGCACAATCGGTAATGGTATTCGACACATGGGGTGGTGTACTTACTCCGCGTGACTACAACCTGTTCTCACTGCAGTACATGCACAAAATTGTCGATGGCCTAATTCGTGAAAACGAAGGTCGCCGTGTACCGGTTACTCTGTTCACTAAGAACGGTGGCATGTGGCTAGAATCTATCGCAGCGACTGGCTGTGATGCAGTTGGGCTAGACTGGACAATCAATATTGCTGATGCAAAAGCACGTATTGGCGATAAAGTGGCTCTACAAGGCAACATGGACCCATCAGTACTTTACGCACAACCTGAGCGTATTCGTGAAGAAGTCGGCACTATCCTTGAAGGTTTTGGTGACGGCGGTACTGGCCACGTATTTAACCTTGGCCATGGTATTCACCTAGATGTGCCACCAGAAAATGCTGGTGTATTTGTGGACGCAGTTCACGACCTATCTAAGCCATACCATAAGTAATTC
The DNA here is from genome assembly GCF_041439295.1 of Vibrio sp. 1F253. Taxonomy (NCBI): domain Bacteria; kingdom Pseudomonadati; phylum Pseudomonadota; class Gammaproteobacteria; order Vibrionales; family Vibrionaceae; genus Vibrio; species Vibrio sp. 1F253. Next base: position 15,620 of record NZ_JBGONU010000010.1, read on the forward strand.
AGTATGTGTTTTTAGAAAAAGCGCTGTCGAGAAATCGGCAGCGCTTTTTTATTATCTTTCTATCCGCACTCAATATCGGCTAAATCATCGTTGATGTGCAGCTAATTAGGCATTTGGATCATGGCAGGCCAAATGCTCTGATACGTGCTTCCTGATATAGGGAATGACTTCACTTTCGAACCATGGGTTTTTCTTGAGCCAGATATTATTACGTGGTGAAGGGTGGGGAAGTGGCAAAAATTCTGGAGCCCAAGCCTGCCAGTTACGTACCGTTTCAGTGAGTGTGCTGGTGGCTTTATCTTTTAGATAATAGTTTTGCGCATACTGACCAACCAGCAAGGTCATTTGGATGTTGGGCAGTGATTGCAGTACTTTTTGGTGCCATAGCGCAGCGCACTCCTTTCGAGGCGGTAGATCGCCACTTTTTCCCTTTCCTGGATAGCAAAAGCCCATCGGGACAATCGCGACTTTTTGTTCGTCATAAAACGTATCGCTATCCATCTCTAGCCATTCTCTCAATCGCTCGCCACTGGCGTCGTTCCAAGGGATAGATGATTGATGAACCTTGATACCGGGTGCTTGGCCTATGATTAACAAGCGCGCGTTTGGGTGTGCCTGAATCACTGGGTTTGCACCGTGTGATAAATGAGGTTCACAAGCGGTGCATTGTCGTATCTCGGTGAGCAGTGACGAGAACATCAGTAGCCTTTATCAAAATCAATGGTGTTATTCAGTGTAAAACCATCTCGCCATTGTTGGTAATTATTGGCGAAGATCTCCACGACCTGTCTTGGCTCACTTAGAGCCGCAATGTGTGGTGTGATGGTCACTTGCGGCAACGTCCAAAACGGGTGTTCTTGTGTGAGAGGTTCGCATTCAAAGACATCTAAGAAAGCGTGTTCAACCCATTTATTCTTAATCGCAAGCAGTAACGCTTTATTGTCTACGCTTTCCCCGCGCCCCACATTAAACAGCAATACGTTAGAGCAGTAGCTTAAGGTGGTTTGATTCAGTAGTTGGTAGGTCTCATCCGTTGATGGCAGGGTGTTCACTACAATATCCGCTTGCTTGAGGGCGGCTTCTAGTTCATTAATGTGGAAAGTGTCTTTGAAGGTTTCTTGCTTTGATGGGATACCTGTCCGGTTGACACCTATGGTGTGAATACCAAAAGCAGCAGCGGTTTTAGCTAAATGACTGCCAATTGACCCCGTTCCTAAAATCACCATGGTTTTGTCAGTTAGGCTGGTATAAAGCTGCGGCTGCCAGTTTCGTTGTACTTGTTGCTGGTGGTAGTGAGGAAAGTGTCTACAGTGGCTGATCGTGTAACCCAACACGTATTCAGCAATCGCAGGGCCGAAGATGCCTTTGACGTTGGTCAGCGTATAATCTTGGCGAAGATCCGGCTGAGTGAGTTTATTGATTCCAGCATAGGTACTTTGCACCCAGTCTAGCTTTTTAAACTCATTAAGTCGCTCCACTATTAAAGGAGGAGCAGCCAGTACGATCTCAGCTAATTCGGGGTTTTGAGTGATTTCGAGGTCAGGTAACCCTTGGTTTAGAATCAGTTGCGTATAGGTATCGTCATGCTCGGTAAGAATATAGAGCTTATTCGTAAAATTGTTCATCGGCTTACCTTTTCCCCCCAGGGTTTATCAAGTACACTTTCGCTGTCTTTTTCTGCAATTATTGAGTGACTATGCTTCAGAATCCACTGCAGGTTCGTCTTGAAAAGTTAGAACCTTGGCAACAAATTACTTTTATGGCGTGTCTATGTGAGCGTATGTATCCTAACTATGCCATGTTTTGTGAGAATACAGAATTTGCGGAAGCTCGAATCTACCGTGATGTTTTGGATAGCATTTGGGAAATCCTAACCGTTAAAACGGCAAAGGTGAACTTTGAGCGTCAACTTGAGAAAGTAGAAGAGCTATTCCCTAGCGCAGATGATTTTGATTTCTATGGTGTTTACCCTGCAATGGATGCATGCCAAGGCTTAGCAACATTAATCCATGGTCTACTTGATCGTGAGCATATGTTGGAAGCGGTAATTAAAGTGAGTCAACAATCGGTGAAGACGGTTGCTGAGCTTGAGTTTGCTCAAGGCGCTGAAGAAGTGACGAACGAAAACCAGAAAGAAAACGAAGCGGTATGTGAAGAGTGGGACGTTCAGTGGGCCATTTTCCGACCTCTACGTGAAACGACTGAGCGTGACTTAGAGCTGATCAAAGACCTACGCCACGAACTGCGTGAAGACCCAGTGAGCAACATTGGTGTTGCGTTATAACGGATGTTGAGTTGTAGCGAATAGAATAAAAAACAAAGGCTCCCTAGGGAGCCTTTGTTGTATCTGACGCTATCAAATTTAGATTAAGCGTCTTTCTTGTCTTCTTTTTGAACCTTGCTTTCATCCGCTGACTTTGAGTCTGAGGTGTCGTTGTCTGCTAGAGTTTTTTCTTCTAGCTCGTCCTCTTCATCGCGGTTTTCGATAACACCGTGTGTCTCTTTCCACGTTTCCCAGCGTTGGAACGCCAGTTCTTGCATGTCTGTGGTTTTATCTGCTTCGTCGACAATCTCTTCACCCACTAGGTGTTCAAAGATATCTTCTAGGGTGATGATGCCCTGAATTGTGCCGTACTCGTCCACAACTAAAGACAGTTGCAGGCGGTTTGCCATCATTTGGTCAAAGGCCTTAGCTAAGCCCATGTTGTTTAGCAAGACGTGGATAGGGCGCATCACTTCACCCAGAGCCTTCTCACCGCAACCCGCTTGCTGCAATCTAAACAGCTCTAAGCGGTGGACAAAACCGATGATATTGTCAGTTTGCTCGCTGTAAACCAGTGGGCGTGAGAATGGCGTGTCTTTGTGTTGTTCTAGGAACGTATTAACACTCATTTCTGCATCAACGCGGAATACAACAGGGCGTGGTGTCATGACTTGAGTCACGGGCACATCTTGAATACCTAACAGATTGCTCAGGATTTTTGATTCACCTTCAGCAAATTCACCGCTCTCTTTTGCCAAAATAGCCATTGCAGATAGCTCATCACGCATTTTTGGTGCCTGGTGGCCGCGAGCTAAACGTTTGGTGATTTGCTCTGAGAACCACACAAATGGTGTTAGGAAAAAGACCATCCAGCGAAGCACATTTGATGATGCTGGAGCAAGTTGACGCCAGTAGGTTGCGCCAATGGTTTTTGGAACAATCTCAGACAGAACTAAAATACCCAGAGTTAATACGGCAGAGAATACGCCTAACCATTGGCTACCAAAAACGACTGCTGCTTGTGCACCCGCTGTCGCTGCACCTATGGTGTGCGCGATGGTGTTGAGCGTTAAAATTGACGCAAGCGGGCGGTCAATGTCGGTTTTCAGTTTGTCTAATGACTCTGCTGCAGGGTGCCCATTTTGTTTTAGTTGAGCAATGTAGCTCGGACTAATACTCAAAAGTACAGCTTCCAAAACAGAACAAATGAAAGAAACTCCAATAGCAATGGAGACGTAAATAGTTAGCAGCAGCATGTTTGCCCTTAAATTAAATTGTACGCTTTAGCAGCGATTCAGCGTGGATTATAGAGAATAAGTAGTGGCTAGGTCATCATTAATTTTGCTCTCAACCCCTTTTAAACAAGGGCTTGCTCAGTAAAATCAGTAACAAATTGTGAGTTATTACTCATATTATGGCTAAAACTACGGCATTAGAGCTAAAGATCGACGACAAACCTTTGCCAGATGGGGCATTTATGTTTTAGAGTGAATCGAATTCAAAAATACAAAGAAGGGAAACCTAAAATGAACAAGACTCAATTAATCGACTTTATTGCTGAAAAAGCGGACCTTTCTAAAGCACAAGCTAAAGCTGCTCTAGAAGCGACTCTTGGCGGTGTTACAGATGCTCTTAAAGATGGCGATCAAGTTCAGCTAATTGGTTTTGGTACTTTTAAAGTAAACCACCGTGCAGCTCGCACTGGTCGTAACCCAAAAACTGGTGACGAGATCCAAATCGCTGCTGCAAATGTTCCAGCATTTGTTGCAGGTAAAGCGCTGAAAGATTCAGTGAAATAATCTAAACTGTACCGAGGTAGTCGTATTCCACCTCGGTACAGGTTTTTATGAAAAAAGCATTTCTTCTCGTTTCACTATTATCTACATTTCTCATTGGCTGTTCATCAACCAGCCCTCGCAAAAACCTAGAGCAATTTGAAACTCACACCGGCGGCCAAGTCATGGGCGACGCGACAAGTTTCTACTGGGTTACAAACAAGCTAACACAACCTCATACTTCAGCTGACTACGTCACTGTAGGCGATTACGGCTGGTACCAAACGGACTATGCTTGGTCGGAAGGTATACTTCGTGAATTTATTCGTGAAGGTGAGCAACGTAATTCTTCTAATGAGCTGGTTCCGTATAGTGTCCATGTGCGTTTTAATAAGTCAGGCGAAGCTGTATATCAGCAGTATCGTATTGATAGCAAAATTTTACCTATCCAAGTTAAGCAACTCGAAAGCTACCAGAAAGAAGCCAAGTCGGTTTTAGAAACTACGATGAAGCAGCATGACGAAGGGCTAAGACTGGTTCAGGGTTACTGGAATGGTCGTTCTTTTGAAACGTGTGCTGGTGGTGAGTTTGATCGCTTTGAATTTAATCAGACCTTGCCAAGCTTCGTGATCGATCGATTGGCGTCTGTGGAAAGCTATGCGGCGTTTCTTGGCAGTGATTCACTAGGTAAGATGAGCGTAGAAGAGTTACTGATGCTGGCTGAAGACAGCCATGATTGTGTCGTTAGGCCGTCATTGTTGAAAGAATAGCGATCAACTAAAGGATTGAGGGTATTTGGCTTGCTGTAGGCCAAGTGCTGATTTGTCTGTACAGGTACAGATTCCTAGAGAGATTGAGTGATAAAAAAGGCGCCTATCGAGGCGCCTTTTCTGTCATTTGCTTACTGTTATTGGAAAGTAAGCGAGTAACAAGATTGATTACTGTTCTTGCTCGCGCGCAATCGCACGGTAACCGATGTCATTGCGGTGGAACATACCATTCCAGCTAACTTGCTTCGTCAACGCGTAAGCGCGCTCCTGAGCTTCAGAAACCGTATTACCCAGTGCCGTTGCACAAAGTACACGGCCACCGTTTGTCACAACGTCGCCAGCTTCGTTATTTGTCGTACCCGCGTGGAAAACCTTTTGGCCTTCAACTTCGCTGGTTGGCAGTGAAATAACGTCACCTTTTGCGTAGTCAGCAGGGTAACCGCCAGCAGCAAGAACAACACCGATAGAAGCGCGTGGGTCCCACTTTGATTCTGCTTCGTCTAGCTTCTCATCGATAGCCATTAGGCAAAGTTCAACAAGGTCTGACTCCATACGCATCATGATAGGTTGCGTTTCAGGGTCGCCAAAGCGGCAGTTATATTCGATAACCTTAGGCGTGCCGTCAGCATCGATCATTAGTCCTGCGTAAAGGAAACCTGTGTAAGGAGCGCCTTCTGCGTCCATACCACGTACCGTTGGATAGATAACTTCCTCAAGGATGCGGTTATGGATTTCAGGAGTTACCACTGGAGCTGGAGAGTAAGCACCCATGCCGCCAGTATTAGGGCCAGTGTCTTTGTCGCCAACACGTTTGTGATCTTGGCTAGTGGCCATAGGCAGAACGCTAGAACCGTCAACCATTACGATGAAGCTTGCTTCTTCGCCTTCAAGGAACTCTTCAATTACCACGCGGCTGCCAGCTTCGCCAAATGCGTTGCCCGCTAGCATGTCTTTGATTGCGTCTTCAGCTTCTTCAAGGGTCATCGCAACGATAACGCCTTTACCCGCCGCAAGACCGTCAGCTTTTACTACGATTGGAGCGCCTTGCTCACGTACGTAAGCGATAGCTGGCTCAATCTCAGTGAAGTTTGCGTAGTAACCCGTTGGGATGTCATGACGAGCTAGGAAGTCTTTAGTGAATGCTTTCGAACCTTCAAGCTGTGCTGCTGCTTGAGTTGGACCAAAGATAGGAAGACCCACTTCGCGGAATGCGTCAACTACACCAATAACTAATGGCGCTTCAGGGCCAACGATAGTCAGTTCGATTTTTTTCTCTTGAGCAAACGCCACTAAACCAGCGATGTCTTCAACACCGATGTTTACGTTCTCAAGTTTAGGTTCAAGCGCAGTACCTGCGTTACCTGGAGCAATGAATACTGTTTCAACGTTTGGGTTTTGTGCTGCTTTCCAACCTAGTGCGTGCTCACGACCGCCAGCACCGATGATTAAAACTCGCATTGTAAAATCCTTAATCTCAAATATCTAAATATTTAAAAAAACAAAGTTATAAGTCTTGCTCAAAGTAGTTGGTGATGTGGCTAGGCAGCAATTGAGCCCATCCCCGGGAGCATAGTCCACTATGTGACCGGGGTGGGCGAAAGCAGCTAACGACGCCACAGTGCCAAATACGAAGAGGAAATTAGTGGCGGAAGTGACGCATGCCCGTAAAGATCATCGCCATGCCGTGTTCGTCTGCTGCTGCGATAACTTCGTCATCACGCATAGAGCCGCCCGGTTGGATAACACACTTGATGCCCGCTTCTGCTGCCGCGTCGATACCGTCACGGAATGGGAAGAATGCATCTGATGCCATCACGCAACCTTCAACCTGTAGACCTTCGTCTGCCGCTTTGATACCTGCGATTTTCGCAGAGTAAACGCGGCTCATTTGGCCTGCGCCTACACCAATAGTCATGTCGCCTTTCGAGTAAACGATAGCGTTAGATTTAACGTACTTCGCGACTTTCCAGCAGAATAGAGCATCTTTCAATTCTTCAGCTGTTGGCTGACGCTTAGAAACCACTTTCAGGTCATCTTCAGAAACCATACCTTGGTCGCGGTCTTGAACTAGCAAACCGCCGTTAACGCGTTTCACGTCAAAACCAGTTGTCTTAGTTGTCCACTCACCGCACTCAAGCAGGCGAAGGTTTTTCTTAGCCGCTACGATTGCTACTGCTTCCGCAGAAACAGATGGTGCAATGATAACTTCAACGAATTGACGCTCAGTGATAGCCGTTGCTGTTGCAGCGTCTAGCTCACGGTTGAAAGCGATGATGCCGCCAAATGCAGACGTTGGGTCTGTTTTGAATGCACGGTCGTAAGCTTCTAGGATGTCTTCACCTAGTGCAACACCACATGGGTTAGCGTGCTTAACAATGACACATGCTGGCTGGTCGAACTCTTTCACACACTCAAGTGCTGCGTCAGTGTCAGCGATGTTGTTGTAAGAAAGTGCTTTACCTTGGATTTGACGAGCTGTAGATACAGACGCTTCTTCAGGATTCGCTTCAACGTAGAATGCTGCTGCCTGGTGGCTGTTTTCACCGTAGCGCATGTCTTGTTTCTTTTCGAACTGTTGGTTGAACGTGCGAGGGAACTTAGACTCTTCATCAGCCTTCTTTCCTTCTTCATCAAGTAGAGAGGCACCGTATGATGGAACCATAGTACCGAAGTAGTTTGCGATCATGCCGTCGTAAGAAGCTGTGTGCTCGAATGCTGCGATAGCGAGGTCGAAGCGAGTATCTAGCGTTAGAGATTTCTCGTTCGCGTCCATTTCAGCAACAACGCGCTCGTAGTCGTGTGCGTTAACAACGATAGTTACGTCTTTGTGGTTTTTCGCTGCAGAGCGAACCATTGTAGGACCGCCGATGTCGATGTTCTCAACAGCGTCAGCAAGGGTACAGCCTTCTTTAGCAACGGTTTCTGCGAATGGGTATAGGTTTACAACAACCATATCGATAGGGTTGATACCGTGAGTTTCCATCACGTCATCATCTTGGCCACGACGGCCTAGAACGCCACCATGAACTTTTGGGTGCAGAGTCTTAACACGGCCATCCATCATTTCTGGGAAACCAGTGTAATCAGATACTTCTGTAACAGAGATGCCTTTTTCAGCAAGCAGGCGAGCAGTGCCACCGGTAGATAGGATATCTACACCACGGTTAGCAAGAGCTTGTGCAAATTCAACGATACCAGTTTTGTCTGATACGCTGATTAGAGCGCGGCGAATTGGACGAGCGTTATTCATGCTTCCATCTTCCTCAAATTCATGGGGTTAAAATAAAGATATTTGCCAAAAAAGAACTTGTTTCTATCTTCTTAGCGTGGATTATCTTAGATACCAGTAAGAGATAAAATATTGGCCAGTTTTGGTAAAGACCTTTTGGGTTTGTCTTATGATTAAGCAATAAGATAACCAACTCCAAATTTGATGGCGCAGATTCTAACTAATTTATTACAAAAAAGCTCGCGCAATCGTTTGGCATCTCAAAATTAATTATGAAAAGTGCCATTTCAGCCTGAAAAGTAACGATAAGGTTAATTGTGGAATGGACGGAACAGTAGGAAAAAACATGTTTCAGATCGGTGAATTAGCGAAAAGATGCGGTGTGACAGCCGATACCTTGCGGTTTTATGAAAAAAGTAACCTGATTGCTCCTGCCAGTCGCAGTGACTCAGGATATCGCTTATATGATGAAAACAATCAGAAACAGGTGACCTTTATTCTTAAATCTAAAGCGTTAGGGCTGAGTTTAGATGAAATTAAGGAATTGCTCGAGATTCGCTTGGAAGCAACGCAGCACAGTTGCTCGGAAGTGAAAGCCATCACAACGGCAAAGCTGAAACTTATTGATGAAAAAATCAGTGAACTTGGCAGAATACGCACGGCATTAAAGAAGATTAATGATGCTTGCTGCGGTCATGTAGATGACGATGCGAGCCATTGTTCTATCTTAGGTGCTTTGGCGAGCGAAGATAAACAAAGCTCATGCTGTGCTGCTGATGGTAAATAGCTGAGAAGGTCCCCGTTAGGGAGAGAGGCTTACTACGGTTAATAACCCTAGGAAGCTTGCAGTATTTTGGCTCTTAGTTGAGCGTCAATTTTTAAAGTAGGTAGGTTATTATGGTAAAGCGTGACTTGGTTGCGACCAGTCTGCTTTGAAGAGTACATGGCTCTATCAGTTTGAGCCAATAGTTCTTTTATGGTTTTAAGGTGTGGTGTGTATTCAGCAACACCGATGCTGACTGTTGGGTAGATGATGTGGCCGTCTACGGTACACGGCGTTGATTCAATCGTTTTACGAATCGTCTCCGCAACGTAATAAGCTTCAATGGCACTGGTGTGTGTGAGAATGACACCGAATTCTTCGCCACCCAAGCGACCTAGATAATCATCGCAGTCTATTGACTGTTGGCATAAACTCGCGACTTGAACGATTACCTCATCACCAGAAAGGTGGCCAACTTGATCATTGATCTCTTTGAAGTGGTCTATGTCTATCATCAAACACGTTAAGCTTTGCTTAGGCGATTGACTGAACTCTTTTTCCAACCCAAGTAAAAAGGCACGTCTATTTAAAATCCCAGTTAGCTCATCGATTTCAGCGAGTTCTATCAGCTCAGCTTCACGTTGCTGTGCTTTAGTAATATCTCGCTCTTGCCACAGCACGTATTGCTTTTCTGGCGAGAGATACAATGGCTTTAATGTCGATTCAAAATATCGATCGTCTGATTCTGCAGATTCTTCCCCTTGAGCGAAAAGTTGTTCAATAGAAAGCTGAAGTTGCTGACAGGGCGCAAGAGAGTATTGAATGTATTGAATTTCGCGACTGGAATAAGCTTGCTTTGCCGCCTCTAACAGCTGCTTTTCAACCGCGGGAGGCAACAGTTCTGAAACTGTGTGGTGATTTGGATTGTCAAAGTTTTCAACAATACGTCCGGATGTATCCAACAGAAGATGACGATCAGGCAGTTCACGGATCAGTGTGCTAAGCCATTCTTCCCTTTTCATATCAAGCATGTAGCTTCCAGACGATTAGATTAATGGGTCATTATATCGGTAGTGATTACGTTATCAATCGTTACATCTCATTAATTGATTGATAATTGTTCGCTTGTTGCCATATAAACAAAAAAAAGCCGAGTTCAATAAATAGCTCGGCTTCTAATTCAATAAATTACGAAAGAACGATTAGTTCATGCCGTATTTTTTAAGTTTCTTGCGAAGAGTACCGCGGTTAATACCCATCATGGTTGCTGCGCGAGTTTGGTTACCGCGAGTGTACTGCATGATAGTGTCTAGTAGTGGCTGTTCAACTTCAGCTAATACTAATTCGTATAACTCGCTGACTTCTTGACCGTTTAATTGAGCAAGGTAATTTTTCAATGATGCTTTAACTGAGTCACGTAGTGGCTTCTGCGTGATTTGGTCTTGTGATGTAACTGTAGTTACTGTCAATGCTTCTGAAGTCAGATTTTGTTCGAACATATTCGGTCTAGCTCTTCTCGTAATTATGGTGCAACGTTATCAAAAAAACCTTCTAGCGCTTCAAGCTGCAGATCACCTGCTTCGAATGCGTTGAAGGTACGGCGAAACTCACTCGCTTGTTCATGCTCTTTTAGATACCAACCCACATGCTTACGAGCGATGCGAGGGCCTAAAAACTCTCCATAAAATTCATGTAGAGCGAGCACATGACCAAGCATGATGTCTTTCACTTCCGAAATCGGGAGTGGGTCCATCGTGGTGCCGTTTTCCAAATAGTGTAGGATTTCGTTAAAAATCCAAGGACGTCCTTGGGCAGGTCGACCTATCATTAAAGCATCAGCGCCGGTGTACTCCAGCACAAACTTCGCTTTTTCCGGACTATCGATATCACCGTTAGCGATAACCGGAATAGATACTGCTTGTTTCGCTGCTTTAATGTGTTTGTATTCTGCCTCACCTTTGTACATACAAGCGCGAGTTCTCCCGTGAAGGGCAAGAGCTTGTATGCCGCAGTCTTCGGCTATTTTCGCGATCTGGACACAGTTTCTATTGTCTGTATCCCAGCCTGTGCGCGTTTTCAACGTTACTGGAACGTCGACAGCATTTACCACAGCCTTCAGAATATCTTCAATGAGTTCTGGATGCTGAAGTAGGGCTGAGCCCGCAAGCTTCTTATTCACTTTTTTGGCTGGGCAACCCATATTGATATCGATGATTTGCGCACCGTTAGCAACATTGAATTGAGCAGCCTCGGCCATAAGCTGTGGATCTGCACCAGCGATTTGTACTGAACGAATGCCCGATTCGCCTTCATGTACCATACGCTGCTGAGATTTTGACGTTTTCCAAACTTTCGGATTGGAGGACATCATTTCACTGACTGCCATCCCCGCACCGTAACGAAGACACAACTCACGGAATGGTCTATCCGTTACGCCAGCCATAGGAGCGACGATTAGATTGTTCTTAAGTTGATAATTTCCGATTTTCAAAAATGTCATCACAGTTCTGTACCAGCAAGGGCGCGCATTTTACGCATTTTTTCGCTGCGTGAAAAGACTAATATTTGAGCATTTACAATTTGTTTTCGTAATTCGTTTAAATTTCAGTCAATTAGCGCCCAAAGTCTTACCTAGCCTTGCTTGCGACCAGAGATTCGACACCATTCTTGTTGTTCAATGATCGGATCAATGTGAAGCTCATCACGATAATAAGTTGCAACATCTTCCGCTTGTGTATCTAAAACACCCGACATTGCTAGTACACCATTTGGCTTTACTAGACCTTTAATGATGCCAGAAAGGTCGCGTAATGGACCGGCAAGAATGTTGGCAACAACAACGTCAGCGAGCAAACCTTCCGGTTGATCTTGTGGCAAGAACACCTCTAGTTGCTCAGCAACACCATTGCGTTGTGCATTGTCTTTTGATGCAAGCAGAGCTTGAGGATCAATGTCGATCCCGACAACTTTTGCCGCGCCAAGTTTGATCGCAGCGATCGCAAGAATGCCAGAACCACAACCGAAATCGATCACGGTTTTACCTGTCAGGTCTAGGCCTTCAAGCCACTCAAGACACAATGCTGTTGTTGGGTGAGTACCGGTACCGAATGCAAGACCGGGATCCAGCATTACGTTTACAGCGTCAGGTTCAGGGATATCGCGCCAGCTAGGGCAGATCCATAAACGCTCACCAAACTTCATTGGGTGGAAGTTGTCCATCCATTCACGTTCCCAATCCTTGTCTTCAATTTGCTCTACTTTGTGAGCAAAGTCTGCAGGGAACATGTTGCTTGCTTTAATCTGCGCTAGAACGACACCAGTGTCAGTCTCAGCGTCGTAAAGCGCGAGAATGTCAGTATCACCCCAAAGGCGAGTTTCGCCCGGCAGAGGCTCAAATACAGGGGTATCTTGTGCATCCAGGAAAGTTACAGAAAGAGCACCAGTCTCTTCCATTAACATGTCGCCGATTTGTTCGGCATTTTCATTGGTAGCATTAAGCTTGATTTGAATCCAAGGCATGGCTGCATCTTCTATATGAGAAAAATTGGATGGCGAGTCTAGCAGAAAATATGAGCAAATTCACCAAAACCCCACGGAATATAATGGGGATTATGAATTGATTATTGCGAGTATTTACAAACAAAAATGCTCACCGAAGTGAGCATTTATTACTGTTCTACAGAGAACGAATTACGGAAGGCTAGCGTCTATTGTAGACCAAGCTTCTTCTCAAGGTAGTGGATGTTTGCCCCACCGTGTTGGAAGTTTTCGTCGTTCATAATAGACAGTTGAAGCTCAGTATTAACGTTAATACCTTCAACAATCATTTCACCCAATGCGTTCTTCATACGAGCGATAGCAACATCACGGTTCTCACCGTAAGTGATCAGCTTACCAATCATTGAATCGTAGTGTGGTGGCACTGTGTAACCCGTGTAGATGTGAGACTCCCAACGTACGCCCATACCACCTGGAGCATGGAAGCGCGTGATCTTACCCGGAGACGGTAGGAAACGTACGGGATCTTCTGCATTGATACGACATTCGATTGAGTGGCCGCGCAGCTTAATATCATCCTGTGTGAATGATAGAGGCTGACCAGCAGCAATGCGAAGTTGCTCTTTCACTAGATCGATACCCGTTACCATTTCAGTAATCGTGTGCTCAACCTGGATGCGAGTGTTCATTTCAATGAAGTAGAACTCACCGTTCTCGTATAGGAATTCAAATGTACCTGCGCCGCGGTAACCAATCTCAAGACATGCACGAGTACAACGGTCGCCGATGTATTTACGCATTTCTTCAGTGATACCTGGAGCTGGTGCTTCTTCCACAACTTTCTGGTGACGACGCTGCATTGAACAGTCACGCTCACCTAGGTGGATAGCATTACCTTGACCATCGGCAAGCACTTGTACTTCAATGTGACGTGGGTTTTCTAGGAATTTTTCCATGTAAACCATGTCGTTATTGAAACATGCTTTTGCTTCAGCACGAGTCATTGCGATAGCTTCTGTTAGTTCTTTTTCAGTACGAACAACACGCATACCACGACCGCCGCCGCCGCCAGAAGCCTTGATGATTACAGGGAAACCAATGCGCTTAGCGTGCGCTTTGTTTTTCGCTTCGTCGTCGTCAAGAGGGCCGTCAGAACCTGGTACACAAGGTACACCCGCTTTTTTCATTGACGTGATAGCTGACACTTTGTCACCCATCATGCGAATGGTTTCAGCTTTAGGGCCAACGAAGATAAAACCACTGCGCTCTACCTGTTCTGCAAAATCTGCATTTTCAGATAGGAAGCCGTAGCCTGGGTGGATAGCAACTGCACCTGTTACTTCAGCAGCGCTGATGATACGAGGGATGTTCAGGTAGCTATCGATACCACGAGCTGGACCGATACAAATTGTTTCGTCAGCAAGCAGTACGTGCTTAAGATCGCGGTCAGCGGTTGAGTGAACTGCTACCGTTTTGATGCCAAGCTCTTTACATGCTCGCAGAATACGCAGTGCAATTTCACCACGGTTCGCGATTACTAATTTATCTAACATAATGAGTGCTCTCTATTATTCGATAATTACTAGAGCTTGGTCGAATTCTACTGGTTGACCGTCTTCAACTAGGATAGCCGTTACAACACCAGATTTATCAGCTTCGATTTGGTTCATCATTTTCATCGCTTCAACGATACATAGTGTTTCGCCAGCAGTTACAGATTGACCCACTTTAACGAACGGTTTTGCATCTGGGCTTGGAGCGCCGTAGAAAGTACCAACCATTGGAGAAAGAACTTGGTGACCAGCAGGAACCGCAGGAGCTGCCGCTTCTGCAGCTACAGGTGCCGCCGCAGGTGCTGCTGCCGCTACAGGAGCTGGAGCTGCTGCATATTGAATAGGCGCTGCAGATACAGGGCTGTTACGACTGATTCGTACTGACTCTTCACCTTCAGAGATCTCTAGCTCAGAAATACCAGACTCTTCAACCAATTCGATTAGCTTCTTGATTTTGCGAATATCCATTGTTTCTTTCTCTTTATCTGTTGATTGAACTTACTCTTTGACTGAGTAGGTTAGTAATAGTTCGTTGTTTTTATTTACTTTGCGTTGAGCTTGTTGAGCGCAGCTGTCAAAGCAAATTGATAACCTTGGGCACCTAAGCCACAAATCACACCTTCTGCTTTATCAGACAGGTAAGAGTGGTGACGGAATGGTTCACGTGCGTGAACATTCGATAGGTGAACCTCAATAAATGGGATAGCAACACCAAGTAGTGCATCACGCAACGCCACACTGGTATGTGTAAAGGCCGCTGGGTTGATAATAATGAAATCAACATTTTGATAAGCACTATGGATAGCTTCAATCAGCTCATACTCACGATTTGACTGTAAGTGAGATAGCTCAACATCGTGTGTTTTCGCTTGCTCGGTCAATGAGCTAATAATCTGGTCAAGTGTTTGAGAACCGTAGTGTGCAGGTTCTCTAAGGCCTAACAGATTAAGGTTTGGTCCATTTAAAACTAGAATGCGAAACTTTGTAGACATTGTGGGGCTATCTTCCTTTATCGTGTTTACGAACGTGAATGTTGCCATTTTATTGAAAATTTGGGGATAATTTCCAGTAAGAAAAACCCAAATTTAAAAATTAGAACCAGATTATAGCTAATTCAGCGCAAATCGCAGCAATTTACTGGTCTAATCTCCTATTGAGAGAGTGTGAGATTGTTACCAACTTAACAAAAAAGCGCCTTAGCCTTAATTTTGTCGAGGATATTTGAGATCAAGATCAGCCATAAAAAAACCGCCACATAGGTGACGGTTTAGAAAGGAGTTGTTTTAAACAGTAATTACGTAATGTGACGGGTTGCTTATGCCAGTTCCGCTTTCTCTGCAATCAGCTTATCGACCACGCTTGGGTCTGCGAGTGTCGACGTATCGCCTAGGTTGCCAGTATCGCCAGTGGCAATCTTACGCAGGATACGACGCATGATTTTACCTGAACGAGTTTTTGGTAATGAGTCGGTCCAGTGCAGTACATCTGGCGTTGCGATTGGGCCTATCTCTTTGCGTACCCAGTCTTTCACTTCTTTATGAAGCTCTGCGGTCGGAAATTCACCATCATTCAACGTGATGTAAGCGTAAATCGCTTGGCCTTTAATATCATGAGGGATACCTACAATCGCAGCCTCTGCGATCTTATCAAATGCGACTAGAGCCGATTCAATCTCAGCGGTACCCATACGGTGGCCTGATACGTTCAGAACGTCATCAACACGGCCAGTAATCCAGTAGTAACCGTCTTCATCACGACGAGCACCATCACTGGTGAAGTACATGCCTTTAAAGGTCGAGAAGTAAGTTTGTTCGAAACGGTCATGATCGCCGTGAACGGTACGCATCTGGCCTGGCCAAGAGTCAAGAATCACTAGGTTGCCGTCTGTTGCACCCTCAATGATGTTACCCATGTTATCAACCAGCGCCGGTTGCACACCGAAGAATGGACGCGTCGCTGAGCCCGGTTTTAGATCGGTTGCCCCCGGTAGTGGTGCGATTAAGATACCACCCGTTTCTGTTTGCCACCATGTATCAACAATTGGAGACTGCTCATTACCGATTGTTTTGTAGTACCACTCCCACGCCTCTGGGTTGATAGGTTCACCCACTGAGCCCATGATTCTTAGGCTGTCACGAGACGTGCCTTCAACGGCTTCATTGCCTTTCGCCATCAATGCACGAATAGCTGTTGGCGCCGTATAAAGAATATTAACTTGGTGCTTATCGACCACTTCACTCATGCGGCTTGTGTTCGGGTAGTTCGGCACGCCTTCAAACAGAATGGTTTTTGCACCATTGGCAAGCGGTCCGTAAACAAGGTATGTGTGACCGGTAATCCAACCCACATCGGCTGTACACCAGAAAGTTTCGCCTTCTTGGTAATCGAATACGTATTTGAAGGTCATTGCTGCATAAACAAGGTAACCACCTGTGGTGTGCATAACACCCTTAGGTTTGCCTGTTGAACCTGACGTATAAAGGATGAATAGTGGGTCTTCTGCGTTCATCTCTTCTGGAGGACAATCTGCAGATACATTAGCAATAGCATCGTGCCACCACACATCGCGGTGTTCGTGCCATGCAACATCGCCGCCAGTACGTTTGAATACTACAACCTTTTCGATGTTCTTCACTTCAGGATTCGTCAGTGCTTCATCGACATTTTTCTTCAGTGGAACCGCACGGCCGCCACGCACGCCTTCATCGGCAGTGATAACGACTTTAGAATTTGAGTCGATAATACGACCAGACAGTGCTTCTGGGGAGAAACCGCCAAATACTACTGTGTGAACCGCCCCGATACGGGTACACGCCAGCATCGCAACCGCAGCTTCTGGAACCATTGGCATGTATAAACAAACTACATCACCTTTGCGCACGCCTTGCTCTTTTAGAGCATTTGAAAACAGGCACACTTCTTTGTGTAGTTCATTAAAAGTTAGGGTTTTGTCATCAGCCGGATCATCGCCTTCCCAGATGATAGCGACTTCATCACCGCGCTCAGCAAGGTGGCGGTCGATACAGTTAGCCGAAACGTTAAGCGTGCCATCTTCAAACCAGCGAATATCAATGTGGCCAGGGTCGAAAGAGGTATTTTTTACCTGTGTGAAAGGTTTAATCCAATCAACGATTTTTCCGTGTTCACCCCAAAAGCCTTCAGGGTCAGAAACAGATTGCTGGTACATGGCTAGGTAAGTGTCATTATCCGCGTGTGTGGTTGATTTAATATTTTCTTTTACCGGATAAACGTGGGCTTCACTCATTGCATCTCTCCTTGTGCCTACATTCCTAATGAACTGGCAACTTCCTTTGTGTTCAGTTTCTAGGTCTATTACAGAACCGTCGTTGTGTTATCACTCTCGACTAGGACGGCGATTTCCACAATTAGACTTTAGGATGAGACGTTGCTTTTCACTTACAAAATAGCGAGTTAAGTTCATTTTTGAGATGTTGCTCTCTATGTGAAGCGCCAGTGGTTGAATTAAGAATAAGAAGAGTTGAAACGGGGCAGGTCACCATGTTTCAGACGCACAAAGATCAGCGCAGCAGAGATAGCGTCTTGTAATGCATCATGTTTATTGACCGGGATAGGTAAATCGAGCTGGCGACAGATGGCGTCCATGCTGAGATCAAAATAGGCATTGGGCAGCTGTCTTTCGAGTTTGTCTTGGTAGAGTTGGCTCACTTCGACTAATCGGTTAGGCAGTGGAAATCCAAGCTGTTTTAAACAGGCGCGGTCGAGAATCTTTTTGTCATAGCGGATGTGATAGCCGACTAAAGGACGATTTCCAATGAAGTTAAGTAGCTCGATTAAAGCCTGTTTTTCTTCGATGCCATGCTTTAGATCTTGATGACGAATGCGGTGGATTTTTATTGAATTGCAATCGAGTGATTGCGGGGCGCGCAATCGGACTTCAAAAGGTTGGCTGGTAATGATTCGGTTACCGATGATCTTGGTCGCAGCAATAGTGACTAATTCTGCCTGATTGGGGTCGAGGCTGGTGGTTTCACAATCAAGCGATACATATTCATGATCAATAGGCGCAGTAAACAGAGGCTGATAGAGGGAGCCTTTGAGCTTGTGATGCCAGTAATAGCGAACCAACCTATTCATCGTTCAATCGCCTAATCCCGTATCTGATAATGGTAGCCGAGCCATTGCTTGAATTTCTTCACCACGTGCAGGCTATGACGAAGCAGATCCCTGTCTGCTCGCTCCATCAGTTTAACGTTAATCTTGTTGCTGCTGTGCTGTTGAGAAAGCCTTTGGGCTAAGCGCCACTTAAAGAATTGCTTGAGTGCTTCACTGAGATTATCGGCAGTACTTTGCTCAAGCACTTTCTTGCTAACCAGTTGCTCAATGCGTTCGAAGGTGTTGTTGACCGTGACACCATGCTCTAGGCAAAGCGCTCTCACACCATGCACGATAGGGAAAATACCACCTTGTTTGATATCGAGCCCTGACTTGGATTGCTTCACATTGCCAAATAGGGTGAGGGGAACCGAGAAGTTCAGCGCCGGGCGGCAGAATTCCGTTAGGATCAATTCCTGTCCGAGCATTAAATCACTGAGGTGCTGCTTTACAGGTTTTAATAACTCTCTATTCCCCGCAACGGCGTGTGCATCCGCCATGATCGCGATATCCATCACGGTGTCTGGCGTGGCTTTTTTTACCCAATGGGTAAGGGTTTGTTTCCACTCTTGTTCTGAATGCACCCATTTCGGGTTGTTGACCATCACGTTGCCCGGGCACAGTGGGTAACCCAATTGTTGAAGGGTGTGGGTGAGGTCGTTCATGGCACTTTGGCATTGATGCCACTCCAAGCCATCTTGAATTATTAGTGCGTTGTCTTGATCGGTTTTGAGAATTTGTTCCCCACGGCCTTCGGAACCCAATACGATTAGGCAGCAATGATTATGCAGTGCCGGTGGGATCACCAACTCAAAAGCCTTCTCTATGATCTGTTCGTTGACCGCAGAAATCAGTTCCATGATAAAGCGTGTGCGAATCCCATTACTGAGCAAGCTCTCGACCAGTTGACGCTGTTTGTTAGAGGCCATTGCCAATTCTTCAACGCTGGTGGCGCGCGCAATACGTAAAGTGAGAACGTGGGAGTGTGTGGAGAATGCACTGAGAATCTGTGTCATATCCACCATGCCGACCGCATTTTTACCATCACAAACCATCAACCTTTTCACTCGATTTCTGGTCATGGTAATCATGGCATTAAATAAGAAATCCCCTTGG
Organism: Vibrio sp. 1F253; assembly: GCF_041439295.1. NCBI lineage: Bacteria > Pseudomonadati > Pseudomonadota > Gammaproteobacteria > Vibrionales > Vibrionaceae > Vibrio > Vibrio sp. 1F253. The sequence goes on from NZ_JBGONU010000010.1 coordinate 34,721, forward strand.
TTTACGTGCATCACCGGAAATGTTGCAATCTCGCCAACGGGCGTATCCTGTGGGAAGTTATCGAGCATTACAGCGTGCAATAAATTGGTTCGTGTGACGATCCCATACGGTAAGGAGCCTGAACCAAAATCTTTTATGCCTTTGTCGTCTAAATGAACCAGCGCCGAGTCTAAGCCTTGCTCTTTTAGGATTTGAGTTACTTGGTTGATGGGTTGCCCTGGCTCAAGAATCAGTGGTGGGTGATAGATAGAGTCATCCACTTTGGTCAATATAAACTCGGCAAGGTTTTGTTGCTGCTGAGCGGCCTCAATCAGAGCTTTCCGTGTCGACAGGTTACTATCAAAGTAGGCGGAAAATTGACCATTGGCGTGATAAAGATCGAGAAAAACATCGGTAGGCAGTAGGTAGCTTAAGGTGTCTTCGAGTGCGATATATTGATGTTTGGTGTGAGGTTCAAACTGGCTGCGCACATCAAAAATATCGTCATTGGCGTAATGTGCGTAAATCTCACCATCACTGCTCGCGCGCTCTTCAACGGCTCCTTTGATCAGGATATGCAGGTGTCTGCTCGGCCTATCTGCTTCCAGTATCACTTCTTGAGAGCGGTAATACACCACGTCTAATGAAGAGCGAAGCTTCAATTGTTCCGTATCGGACAGGCTATCGAAGGGTGGGTGCTGCATATTAAATTTTTCAGGCATAAGCATCACAAGAAGTGGGAGTCTTTAATCAGTCTGACAAAATACCAGCGAAGCTCCAGACGACTTTAGTCTAAATGCAGACTAGATATCGACGAACGTGATATAGCTTGGTGATAAGTGATAAGTGATAAGTGATAAGTGATAAGTGATATCTAGGCTAATTAAATATAGGAATGCTATCCCAGTAATAATTCCCTTTTTCATCCTACTCTAGATAGGCATAATTGGAGCCGCCTTTTTCCGCACACTTTATAGGTTATTTATGTTTAGCCCCTCTCCTTACGGATGGATATCTCAGTATTTTCTTGGTTTCTTTTTTGCGTATGGTGTGTACTTGCCATTTTGGGCGTTGTGGTTTGAAGACCAAGGCGTTTCTGCAGGAGACATCGGTGTATTGATTGGTATTGGTTTTGCGACTCGCTGTGTTGCTAACCTTGTGATTACGCCGCGCATCCATAACGTAGAGAATCTTTTGCCCGCTCTGCGCTGGTTGAGCTTCGCCTCATTGTTATTTGTTGGCTTCCACTTCTTCACTGGAGGCAGTTTTTTATTGATGCTGTTGGCAACAGTACTGTTTAACCTGTGTTGTGGGCCGGTTATCCCTCTTTCTGACGCAATGGCTAACCATTACAGTCGTCTTAAGATGCTTGACTATGGACGCACTCGTTTATGGGGTTCGATTGCTTTTATTGCGGGTTCAACCGTGGTGGGTTATTTAGTCGCACAGTTCGGTACTGATATGATTTTGTATACAGCGCTTGCTGGTGTGCTGTTGTCGTTAATGTTAGCGATGAGAAACCCTAACGTGATGCCAGTAACGCAATCTGAGAAACAAGCAGTGCGACCAAAATTAGGTGAGTTACTGCGTGAGTCGTCTGTGGTTAAATTTTTGGCCTTGATGGCGTTGCTGCAAGGTAGCCATGCGGCTTACTACAGTTTTAGTGCGATTTACTGGAAAGAAGCCGGTCACTCAGAAGCGATTATTGGTTATTTATGGAGCCTAGGCGTTGTTGCTGAGGTCGCTGTGTTTGCTCTCAGTAAGCGCTTATTCTCTGGCTGGTCAATGCGTACTCTGTTCGTGGTAGCTGCAATCGGTGTGATGGCTCGTTGGGGGATTACCGCATCAACAACGGCGATTTTCGCCTTGGTTATGGTGCAAATGCTGCATGGTGTGACGTTTGCTATGGCGCACATCGCAGCTATTCAATACATTCAATCAGAAGAACAGAATAAAATGGTCGCGTTGCAAGCTCTGTATAACGCGATCCCATTGGGAGCTGTTATCGCACTAATGACGACCTTAAGTGGTTGGGGCTATGAGCTTTGGGGGGCAAACATCTTCTGGGGTATGGCCGCGATGGGTGCTCTTGCTCTGTTCATTAAGTTGGACGAGAGAAGTTCAGTGGTTGAGATTAATCAATCAGGTTCGGAACAATTAGAATCTAACAGCAAATGCTGATAATTAGAGTCTGAAGCACAGAATTTAAGCGATTCGATTGAGTTAATGACCCATCCTTAGTTAAATGAAACCTCTCCCTTATGGAGAGGTTTTTTTATGGATGAAAAAGGGTTTTTAATGCAAGGATGGATAGTAATTCCAGTCTCTTTAGCCTATTTGGGCGTGTTATTTCTGATCGCTTGGTATGGAGACAGGCAGGTTCGTTGGCTATCGCGTTGGCGGCCATGGATCTATAGCCTTTCGATTGCAGTGTATTGTACCTCTTGGACTTTCTATGGAACGGTCGGACAGGCGAGCAATAACCCATGGTCCTTTTTACCCATCTACCTCGCCCCCATTCTGGTCTTTACACTCGGGTGGCGGATCTTGGCGCGGTTGATCCTGATTGCAAAGCGTGAACACATCACTTCAATTGCCGACTTTATCGCGGCTCGTTATGGAAAATCTCAGGGCTTGGCTGTTGCCGTCACCGTGATTGCCGTGGTCGGTATTCTTCCTTATATCGCGCTACAGCTGCGTGGTATTACGATGGGGCTAGATATTGTTGCGCCAAACCTAGCGTCTGATTTCGGCTATCAGGATTATCACGTGTCTTGGTTTGTGGTCGGTGCTTTGGCCATTTTTACCATGCTGTTTGGTACTCGGCACATCGATAACACAGAGCATCACCGTGGCATGATGATGGCGGTGGCGTTTGAGTCAATTGTTAAGCTAGCGGCATTCCTGATTGTTGGCCTGTTTATTATCTACCTGGCGATGAGCAGTGACAAAATTGACTTGTTTGATGTGGCGGCTTCCACCTACGAATCGCCCAATATTCCGACCTTAATTATTCACACCGTTTTGACCATGTTGGCGATTGTCTGTCTGCCGCGCCAATTCCACACCATGGTGGTTGAGAACGAACGTCCTCAAGACTTGCATACCGCTCGCTGGTTGTTTCCACTTTATCTGATTTTGATGGGCCTGTTTGTGCTGCCAATTGCTTGGGCAGGACAAGGGCTGCTCACCGACATGCCGGCTGATACTTACGTGATCAGTGTACCAATGGCAGAAGGTGCGAATCACATTGCTTTGTTAGCTTTCCTCGGAGGTACTTCGGCGGCGAGTGGCATGGTGATTGTCTCGACCATCGCATTAGCGATCATGGTATCGAATGATTTAGTGATGCCATTGCTGCTGCGCCGTATGCGCCTAACTCAAAGAACCCATCGACATTTTTCTGGCATGTTGCTGGTGATTCGGCGTGGGTTGATTTTACTGCTGTTACTTGGTGCTTGGCTGTTCTATCAAGCGCTCGATACCATTCACTCACTGTCGGCGATTGGCTTTCTTTCCTTTGCGGCGATTGCTCAATTCGCGCCAGCACTTATTGGTGGTTTGTACTGGCGTCCGGGCAACCGGAAGGGGGTTTATGTCGGCTTAATGGTGGGCTCGTTGATTTGGCTGATCACCCTGATGAGCCAAACCAGCATGCTGGCGGGCGATAGTGAAAGTAACCTTTTACTGTGGATTATTACGCCACCAGAGTTGCTCAGCAGTTGGGATATCAGCAGCTCGAACTGGGGCATTGTGCTGAGTATTGTGCTCAATACCTTGTGCTATGCCGTGGTTTCGATGACAACTCGCCCAAGCCTAAGTGAGCGCTTACAATCGGCTGCTTTTATTGGTACCCCATTACCAGAAAATGAGAATATCAGCCTCTATCAAAGCCGTGTGACTGTCGCTGAATTAGAGATGCTGGCGTCTCGTTTTGTGGGGCGTAAGCGTGCGAAAAGTGCCTTACAGAGTTATTGGCAACAGCACGGGCAGCCGCTACTTCCTAACCAACAAGCGCCCGCAAGCCTGATTCGACATGCAGAACGTGTGCTCGCTGGTGTATTCGGTGCATCTTCAGCTAAGTTAGTACTTACTTCGGCCTTGCAGGGCAGAAATATGCAGCTTGAGGAAGTTGCGACCATCGTTGATGAAGCCTCTGAATTGTACGATTTCAGTCGTGGTTTACTGCAAGGTGCGATTGAACATATTGGTCAAGGCATTGCAGTAATTGACAAACAAATGAGGCTGGTGGCGTGGAATCAACGTTACTTAGAACTGTTTGAGTTCCCTGCTGGCTTAATTCAGGTGGGTCGACCCATTTCAGATGTAATTCGTCACAATGCAGAGCAAGGTTTATGTGGCCCAGGCGACCCAGAAGATCACGTTCGACGCCGTGTTTATCACCTTGAGCAAGGCACGCGACACACCTCATCTCGTATTCGTCCTGATGGTCGAGTGATTGAGGTGCAAGGTAACCCAATGCCAAGTGGTGGCTTCGTCATGAGCTTTACCGACATCACGGTATTCCGACAAGCAGAGCAAGCGCTAAAAGATGCCAATGAAAGCTTGGAATCGAGAGTCCATGAACGAACTCAAGAGCTCGAGAAGCTTAACCATCGCTTGGTAAAGGCGACGCAAATTTCTGACCAAGAATCACAATCTAAGAGTCGTTTTCTTGCGGCTGTTAGTCACGATTTGATGCAGCCATTAAATGCTGCTCGCTTGTTTGCTTCTTCGCTATCTGAGGTCGCAAAAGAACAAGAGGAGAAGCAGCTTTCTTCTCATATCGAAAGTGCGTTGGGTGCGGCTGAAGATCTGATTGGCGACCTGCTTGATATCTCGCGATTGGAGTCAGGAAAATTAGAAACCAACATTCACGCGATTGCCGTGCATGATGTACTGACCAACCTGAATGCAGAATTTAGCGCTTTAGCGACACAGCAAAAAATACAGTTTCAGATGATTCCATCGTCACTGTTTATTCACTCTGACCCTAAGTTATTAAGACGAGTGATTCAGAATTTTTTAACGAATGCGTTTCGCTATAACCCGGAAGGAAAAGTGGTACTCGGTGCGAGACGAGTGAATGGTCAGGTACGAATTGATGTGTGGGATAACGGAACCGGTATCGATGAAGACAAGCAACAAGAGATCTTCGAAGAGTTTACGCGTGGTAGTCAAGTTCGTGCCGATCAGGGGTTGGGATTAGGGTTGGCGATTTCTAAAGGGATTGCTCATGTGCTTGGTCATCAAATCTCGATGCGTTCATGGCCGGGAGAAGGCAGCGTCTTTTCCATCACCTTAGCGAGAGCAGAGCAGGTGGCTCCGGTTGTACAAGCTTCGACGCCCATGGCGACCAGTGACATCGAACATCTGAAAATACTGTGTGTCGATAATGAGCGAGAAATTTTGGTCGGTATGGAGAACTTGATAGGGCGATGGGGCTGTGAGGTTAAGACCGCCGTCGACTTAGTCGAAAGTTTGAAGTGTCTCGATGATGATTGGCAGCCGGATGTGATTTTCTCTGATTACCGTTTAGATAATGGCAGAACGGGGCTCGAAGTATTGCAGCAGTGTCGTTTGCGCCTTGGAGATTCTTTTGAAGGTGTCATCATCAGTGCAGATAGAACCGATGACATGTTGGCAGCGATAAAGGCCAACAGCTTTAGCTTTATTGCCAAGCCAGTGAAACCCTTAAAACTCAGAGCAGTATTGAATCGGGTGAGTTAGTTTAATTAACTCTTAGATATTAAAAAGGCCTCAGCAGAGGCCTTTTTCGATCTGTTCGCTCGGTTATGGATGACCGATTTACTTTAACCCGCGATACCGCCTTGAGTGAGTGTGGTTGGATCAAGCAGCTTGCTGAGCTCTTCTCGGCTTAGATCGGTTTCTCTTTCTGCTACATCCAGAATTGGTAAGCCTTCTTTGTAAGCTTTCTTGGCAATATCAGCCGCCTTCAAGTAGCCAATCACAGGGTTAAGTGCGGTCACCAGAATTGGATTCTTTGACAGTGCCAAATCGAGGTTGTCTTGGCGTACCGTGAAGGTAGAAATCGCTTTATCAGCCAGTGCGACTGAACTGTTTGCTAACAACTCTATGCTTTCTAATACGTTATGAGCAATAACGGGCAGCATCACATTCAATTGGAAGTTACCCGATTGGCCTGCAATCGTAATGGTGGTGTCATTACCTATTACTTGAGCCGCCGCCATGGCTGCAGCTTCTGGAATTACAGGGTTTACCTTGCCAGGCATGATAGATGAACCCGGCTGTAGAGCCTGCAACTCAATTTCCCCTAAGCCAGCCAGTGGGCCTGAGTTCATCCAGCGAAGATCGTTTGAGATCTTCATGATCGCAACTGCTGCAGTTTTGAGCTGACCTGACAGCGCAACGATCGCGTCTTGGCTGCTGAGGTTAAAAAAGAAGTTTTCACTCGAGGTAAAACTGATCTTTGTCGATTGAGACAGGTTACTTGCAAACTTATCGGCAAAGCGTGGGTCGGCATTGATCCCCGTACCAACCGCTGTGCCACCTTGAGCAAGCGCCTTGACTGCTGGCAAGCTGCTTTCTATCGCTTGCTTGGCATGTTCAATCTGAAATTTCCAACCACCAAGCTCTTGAGCAAAGGTAATCGGCATTGCATCCATTAGATGGGTACGGCCAGTTTTGACTACCTCAGCAAGTTCATGCTGTTTTACGGTAAGTGCCGCAGAAAGGTGGGTAAGTGCAGGCAGTAGCTTATTTTCTGCCATCAAAGCGACACTGACTTGAATTGCTGTTGGCACGACATCGTTACTGCTTTGCCCCATGTTTACGTGATCATTCGGGTTCACGTCTCCTTGCAGGCTTCTTGAAGCGAGTGTCGCAATCACTTCGTTAGCATTCATGTTAGAGCTGGTGCCAGAGCCCGTCTGATAGACATCAATAGGGAATTGCTCGAGGTGTTTACCATCGATGATCTCTTGGCTGGCTTCGGCTATCGCGTTGGCAATATCACCTTCCAGTAAACCTAGCTGAGCATTAGTATCGGCGGCGGCCAGCTTAATTAACGCCAGTGCTTGAATGAAGCTGGTTGGCATCTTGTGTGAACTAAACGCGAAGTTATCAGCGGCACGTTGAGTTTGAGCTTGGTATAGCGCATCGGCAGGAACTTTCACTTCGCCCATGCTGTCTTTTTCTATCCGAAATTGTAGGGTCATCTTCTATCCTTGTTAGCCAAGTGGGGCTTGGACTTGTTGTAGTGTTTGGCTGAGATTCAAAAAACGCGCTTGGCCTTGAGGCTGCTGGCAGTAGTGGCGTTTCAAATAAAATAGTGGTGAGTGAATAGAGTCTAGGCAGATATGACGAAAGGCGAAACTGCGTTCTGGAGACTCAATCGCTTCTATCAAATGGAAGAAAACTTGGCGCAGGTACAGCTCGCACAACAAGATGTTTTCTTGGGCGGCATGCTTTTCATAGTAAGCGGAAAGCGTTAGTGCACACTCGATGTAGTCTCGAATCACAAACGGCTCATGGCCTTGAACTTGCTCTAATGAAGCAAAGCGATCTTGTGCTTTGTAAAACCTCGAATAGAGACTCTGCTGTTCTTTCATCATTATTTGCATCTCTTTAATAGATGTTAATGATAATTATTATCAAATGGGGTTTTAAAAACAACCCTTTGTTTATCTTTTTATAAAATGGAGGGGAAAAGAAAAAGCCGATACATGACGTATCGGCTTTCTTGAGTCAGTACCTAATCCCTACAATGTAAGTACTGATTCTTTTTTGCTAAACATCTTTGTTTCGTGGTAGTGCTTAGTGGTCGTGAGCTTCACCAGCACCTTTCGGGTAACGAATGTTCTCAACCATCTCTTGTACATCTTCAGGAACTTCCGCGGTCACTTTGTTCACTGCAATTGATACTACAAAGTTTAGACACATACCTAGCGTACCGATGCCTTCTGGGCTGATACCAAACCACCAATTTTCCGGTGTGCTTGCTGCTGGGTTAATGAACTTGAAGTAGATGATGTAGCTTGCTGTGAAGGCAATACCTGACAACATACCTGCAATTGCGCCTTCCTTATTCATCTTCTTGTAGAAGATACCTAGGATGATCGCTGGGAAGAAGGATGCTGCGGCTAAGCCGAAGGCAAACGCTACTACCTGTGCTACAAAGCCTGGTGGGTTAATACCCAAGTAACCTGCACCTACAATCGCGATCATGGCAGCTAAACGAGCGGCTAACAGCTCCTGCTTGTCGGTCATGTTTGGTCTGAAGCCTTTCTTCAACAAGTCATGTGAAATCGACGTTGAGATTACCAATAGTAGACCCGCGGCTGTTGATAGTGCGGCTGCTAGGCCACCGGCTGCAAGCAGTGCGACAACCCAGTTTGGTAGTTTTGCTAGCTCTGGAGAAGCCAGTACGATGATGTCACGGTTAATCTTCATCTCGTTGCGCTCATCGCCCGAGTAGAACATTTTGCCATCGCCGTTCTTATCTTCCCAACCAACTAGGCCAGTGCTTTCCCAGTTTTTGTACCAGCTTGGTGCTTCTGCAGCTGCGACACCTTGCATGTCTGGGCCGTTAATCGTTTCGATCATGTTTACACGAGCGAAGGCTGCAACGCCTGGTGCTGTTGTGTATAGCAATGAGATGAACAGTAGTGCCCAACCCGCTGAGATACGAGCATCACGTACTTTTGGTACCGTGAAGAAACGAATGATTACGTGTGGAAGACCGGCAGTACCTACCATTAGAGCTGCACAGATGAAGAATACATCTACCATGCTCTTGTTACCTTCGGTATAGGCGGTAAATCCGAGCTCTTCTGTTAGTCCATCCAGTTTATCAAGTAAGTATACATCTGTACCTGATAGCGTTGAGCCCATACCAACTTGTGGAAGTGGGTTACCTGTCATCATGATTGAGGTAAAGATTGCTGGAACAAGGAAGGCGAAAATGAGGACACAGAATTGAGCTACCTGCGTATAAGTGATGCCTTTCATGCCACCAAGCACTGCGTAGAAGAACACAATACCCATACCAATGATGATGCCTAGGTTAATATCAACTTCTAGGAAACGAGAGAATACAACGCCAACACCACGCATCTGGCCCGCAACGTACGTAAATGATACGAAGATTGCACAGAATACCGCTACCATACGTGCTGTTTTCGAGTAGTAACGTTCACCGATGAAATCAGGAACCGTAAACTGACCGAACTTACGTAGGTAAGGTGCTAAACATAGCGCAAGTAGTACATAACCACCTGTCCAACCCATGAGGTAAACAGCACCGTCGTAACCAACGAATGAGATGATACCTGCCATTGAGATGAATGATGCTGCCGACATCCAGTCAGCGGCTGTTGCCATGCCGTTTGCTACTGGGTGTACGCCGCCGCCAGCAACGTAGAATTCACTCGTTGTTCCAGCGCGAGCCCAGATTGCGATGCCGATATAGACTGCGAAAGTAATACCGACGAGAATAAACGTCCAAGTTTGAATATCCATGTTCTAGCCTCTAGTCTTCCTGTACGTTGTATTTTTTGTCCAGCTTATTCATGCGAACAACGTAAATAAATATCAACGCCACGAAGGTATAAATTGAACCTTGTTGAGCGAACCAAAAACCTAGCTTAAACCCGCCAAATTGAATGGTATTTAGGACATCCACAAATAAGATGCCAGCGCCATAAGACACCACAAACCAGACAGCGAGTAGTGTTCCCATTATTCCCAAGTTTTCCTTCCAGTAGGCTTGAGCATGTTCCGTAGATTCGAACGCCATTGCCTTCTCCTTTAATTCCGTTTTCGTAGAAACCGTTTCTGTAGAAATTGCTGTGTTAACGTAATGTTACGATTTAGAATGTAGCAAGGATAAGTCAAGGGATCTGTGCAACTTTAGTCGGGACGCTATTAGCGCTAATGTCCTGAAATATGGGAGCTAGGAGACAGAACCATAGAAAAACGTGATGTTGCAATGATGTTAAATTAGCCAAAGGTCTAACAAAAAGGGATGAATTAGAGTGCGAGTCATAAAATTTAACAACTAAATGACTGAGAAACGGTATTTAGTCCTGCCTATGACACGAAGCGAAACATAAGTTTGTTATAGTAACTACGGTACTTTCACCGGTCGTGACTTGCTTAACGGCAGAAGATCAACAAGCTAGTGGCAAAAGATCAACAGGCTTAAGGCTCGAGTTTTATTCTTTGGGGGGACGAATTGGACGCAATAACCATTAACCACTTATTTTTAACTGGTGCGGTGCTCATCGCCATCAGTGTGCTTTTTTCGCAAGTGTCCTCTCGCTTGGGCGTTCCGATTCTTTTGATCTTCCTTTTCGTTGGCATGTTAGCCGGTGAAGATGGACCCGGTGGCATTAATTTTGATGATTACTCACTGACTTATTTGGTGAGTAACCTCGCGCTTGCCGTGATCCTGCTTGATGGCGGTATGCGAACCAAGGTCGCAAGCTTCAAGGTTGCGTTTTGGCCATCGCTCTCGCTGGCGACGATAGGTGTCGCGTGTACTGCAACCCTAACGGGCTTAATGGCGGCTTGGCTGTTCGATCTGTCATTGATGCAGGGTATCTTAGTTGGTGCGATTGTGGGTTCGACTGATGCCGCTGCGGTATTTTCTTTGTTGAAAGGGCAGAGCCTCAATGAACGTGTTGGTTCAACCCTAGAGATCGAATCCGGTACCAATGACCCAATGGCTGTTTTCCTGACTGTGACTTTAATTGCGCTACTGGGTACCCCAGATGCCGAGATGGGAATGAACTTCCTACTCAAAAGCTTCGCGATGCAGTTTGGTATCGGCACCCTTGTTGGTATCGGTGGCGGTTGGGTTTTATGGAGTCTAATTAACCGAGTACAGCTGGCCGATGGCCTTTACTCGATTCTGGTGCTCAGCGGGGGCGTGGCTCTGTTTGCGTTCTCTAACATGCTTGGTGGTAGTGGCATCTTATCGATTTACCTAGTCGGTCTGTTCATTGGTAATCGTCCAACTCGCTCTCGACACTCTATCCTTAATGTTCTTGATGGCATGACGTGGCTAAGCCAGATCGTGATGTTCTTGGTGCTGGGGCTATTGGTTACACCATCGACATTGATGGACATTGCACTTCCTGCGTTAGCATTGGCTTTCGGTATGATCTTGTTTGCTCGCCCGTTGTCTGTTTGGTTGGGTTTACTGCCGTTCAGAAGCTTTACCACCAAAGAACGTTGGTTTGTTTCTTGGGTAGGTTTACGTGGCGCTGTGCCGATCATTTTGGCGGTGTTCCCGATGATGGCTGGCCTGCCCAATGCTCAGCTTTACTTTAATATCGCCTTCTTCGTGGTTATGGTTTCGCTGATTGTTCAGGGCGGTAGCTTGATGAAAGTTGCGAGGTTGGCTCAGGTGACCTTACCACCGACACCAACACCGATTTCTCGTACCGGCATGGAGATTTATCCGACCAGTGAGTGGGAGATGTTTGTCTACAAGCTGAAAGAGGAAAAGTGGTGTGTTGGTGAACCGCTTAAGCGTTTGTCTATGCCTGAAGGGACACGAATTACGGCACTGTTTAGAAAAGATGCTTTGCTTCACCCATCGGGTAGCACCGTGTTAGAGGCGAACGATATTCTCTGTGTGCTTGGCCAAGATAAAGACCTAGATAGTTTAAGTGCGCTATTCAGTGAGGCTCCTCTAGCTGAAGAGGCCGCTCGATTCTTTGGTGATTTCTTCTTGGATGTTGAACTATCGGTTGCAGCGGTCAGTGATTGTTATGGTATTGAACTGGGCTCGGAAGAAGAGCGAGAAATGACGCTAAAACAATTGGCTGAGCGAGAGCTTGGTGTACACCCTGTATTAGGTGATAGCTTTATGTGGCATGACATTACTTGGGTGGTTGCAGAGATAGATGATCATAAAGTCGTCAGGTTGGGTTTATGTTTACCAAAGACGACTTTAGAAGAGGATATAAGTGAAGTTTAGTTGTGGACTTCTTGTAGCAAGATAACCGCCTGAGTTCGGTTTTTCACATCTAATTTACGGAAGATGGCTGTCATATGTGCTTTGATAGTCGCTTCCGAAACATTCAATTCATACGCGATTTGCTTGTTCAGCAAGCCGTCTGAAAGCATCCCTAGCACCTTGTATTGCTGAGGTGTCAGTGTGGAAAGCTTTTCCGCAAGGTCGCTACAGGCTGCATTATTGGTGATAAGCCCTTCAGGAAAGAACGGGTCGCCATTCAGCACTTGATTCAGTGCACTGACCAATTCACGCATATCACTCGACTTAGGAATGAAGCCAAAGGCACCGTGGCTCTTCACTTGAGTGACAACGCTAGCATCCTCGCTGGCTGAGATCACCACAATTGGTAAATCTGGATATTCAGCACGTAGTTGAATTAAGCCCGACATCCCGTTTGCTCCCGGCATTTTAAGGTCGAGAAGTAACAGATCCGGTTCATCTTCTTTTTTTAGTAGAGTCAGTAAGGCATCGAGAGAATCAGCCTCAAGCAGGTTCGCACCGCTGATAGCCATATGAACTGACTGAAACAGGGCGTTGCGAAAGAGAGGGTGGTCATCAGCAATGATGATGGTATAGGTCGAGTCCATGACGTTCATACTTTTAACAATTTAGTTAATATTTATTATCATCCTGATTGAGTATGTGGACAATATTTATGCATTAAAAGTCTGAACCATATCGACTTTTATCCCCAGAATAAGAAAGCGTTACTCTGAATAGCAAAAAAGCCGCACTGCCATCTCGTTACTGAGGGGCGGTGCGGCTTTCGTTTAGGCGGATATTCCGGTGAATATTGCCGTTATAGCTGGTGGTTTTGCATATGTTTCAAGAATACGTCGGCAGGCATAAAGCCCGTCACACGAGCATTTGGAACATGGTTACCCTCGCCATCCCAGAACTCAATTGTTGGTAAGCCGAGTACCTGTAATTGTTTAAGCAGTTCAATATCTTGAGGCATGTTTCTCGTTACGTCAGCCTGAAGCAGGACGAAATCAGAAAGCTTGTTCTCAACATCGGCTTGGTGGAAGGTGTACTTCTCAAACTCTTTACATGCCACACACCAATCGGCGTAGAAATCGAGCATCACTGGTTTGCCGAGTTTCTTGGCTTCGATGAGCTGGATTTCTAACTCTTCAACCGTGTTGACGCGGGCAAATTGGATTTGTTGCTCAACCACAACGCTCTTTTCTGCGAACCAGTAATTTAGCGCAGGTTGAGCTGATGCGAACAGGCCAAGCATCGCGATGATACCTACAGCGCTCTGTTTCCAACCACCGAATGGCAGTGCATTCTTGCTGTGGTAAAGCCAACCAAAGGCGATGAACCCAAGACCAGACCAAAGTACCGTTGCCCACAATTCAGGAATAATTCGCTCTAGCAGGAAGATAGGCGCTGCCAGCAAGATAAAGCCGAATACGATCTTCACCTTGTCCATCCAGCTACCTGCTTTTGGTAGTAGCTTATTACCAAACACCGCAACCAAAATCAGCGGAATACCCATACCCATTGCTAACGCATACAGAGCGATCGCTCCGGTTAATAGGTCGCCACTTTGAGCCACATACAATAACGCACCTGACAGTGGCGCTGTGGTACAAGGTGAGCACACCAAGCCAGAGATAGCGCCCATTGCGAACACGCCCAAGGTATTGCCGCCTTGCTGTTTGTTACTTTGATTGTTAAGCCAAGTTTGGATACTGCTTGGAAGTTGCAGGTTATAAACGCCAAACATCGACATGGCTAATGCCACGAATAGAACGCTCAACGCAATTAATACATAAGGGTGTTGCATCGCAGCTTGGAACTGCATGCCTGCTGAAGCAACCACTAAACCCAATAAGGTGTAGGTCAGCGCCATGCCTTGCACGTAGATGAAGGACAGCATCAGCGCACGACCTTGGCTGAGCTTGCCGCCACCTAGCACAATACCCGTTAGAATCGGATACATAGGCAGAACACACGGCGTAAAGGCTAAGCCAACACCGAGTGCGAGGAATAATAATGGCGTCCACCAACTGTCACCCAGCTTATCGGCTAAGCCTGCTTCTTTTGAAACGGGAGCATTGGTTTGTTGAGTGGTATTGCTTGCTGCGTCAGCGGTAGGAGAAGAGGCTTGTACTGAATTGTCAGCTTCACCAGCTGCATCAGAAGAACCTTGTAAAGCACCACTGTTTTGCTCATCACTGCTTTTCATATCCCCAGAACTCGTCGCAGTAAACGGTTCAATGTCGATTACTCGGATCTCTGGTGGGTAACAGAAACCAGCATCTGCACAGCCTTGATACTTAACGCTCAGCTGTGAGCCATCTTGGTAACTCTGTAGAGGAACTTGCACGAATAACGGCTGAGTATAGATGCTCACCTCACCGAAGAATTCATCTTGGTGTGGTTGGCCATTTTCCATTTCAACATTGCCGATAGTGAGATTTTGTCCAGTGAACGAGAGGCTATGTTGATAGAGGTAGTAGCCCTCTTTTACTTGCCAGTCGAGAAGGACCTTGCCGTCTTGCTGGTAGTAATTGAAAGGGAAAGCTTGGTCTACAGGGACAAAACCGTTGTTATTGCCTCCGAAGCTTGGCTCGGCGTTGTCGTTTCCAAAAAGCGCCCACGCAGGCTGGGTGAACAGGGAAACACAAACAAAAAGTAATGTGGCAAGTCGTCGCATACTATTTAGTCATCAAAATGGAGTTGAAGGTATCTTAACTCAATCAGACCGTAATAGTTTGTGATTAGTTTCATCGGTAGACAAATATCCCCTAAGGCGGGTGGGCTATTTTCTGGGGCAGCCGAGAGAGTGTCAGTCGCTCAACATGAGTTGTCAGCTTTTGCCAATAAGACATTTAAGCCACTCCTAAGCGTGCTCTTACTACTTGTTCGCAAGCATCTATATTCGTGGTGTCTTTCGGAATAATTAACACAGTGTCATTGCCGCCAACCGTACCGATAATCTCGGTATGTGGGTCGATATCAACCAATCTTGCGACCAACTGTGCGCAACCAGGGTTTGTTTTTACGATCACCATTGCTTGGTTGTGAGTAATTAATTCGATTTGTGATGAGATTGACGCATCGACACGTACCGGTGCGCTTTCTACGGTGATGCAGTAAACCTTTTTGCCACAGGCGTTCTGGATTTTGACAACACCGAGTTGTGACAAAATACGAGACACAGTCGACTGGCTAATGCCTGTATAACCAATGTCGACGAGTTTCTCTCGCAGCTGGTTCTGGGTCGAGAAGCTTTGCTGTTGTAGTAAGCGTTTGCACGCTGCGGTCAGTGTTTTATCTTCAGCTGAATACAAGCAACCGTGCTCAGTGATTTGGTTCATGAACAACTCCTTAAGGTCAACGTGTTGATATCGCTTGTCCATAGCGCAGAACGCACTCCCAAAGCCGTAGAGTACGATTGTTAATTAGGGCTTACCGATGAATCCCGAAATAAATAGGAAGGGTATGCGTGATGTATGATCTTCTATTCATCCAGTCTACCACTAAAGAATAGTTATCTTTTTGAAGGTGATCACCAAACAAAATTCTGGTTATTTGCTTTTTTTGTGGAGTTTTATTCTTTAGGTAAGTGGATATTTATTCCGGGTTAGGAATAAATATCCATGTAGTTTGAGCGGTTTCTTTTACGAAGGTAAGAGCGCTAAGGGCTAGCGGATTTCACTCATGATCTCGCGGGAGAATACTTTTTCACAATAGTGACATTTTAGTTGGACGTTTTCGTGTTTTAGCTGCACTTTAAAGCTACTTTCAACGGGTTCACCGTGCGAAATACAGTTGCTATTCGGGCAAGAGTACACACTGTTGATTTGGTCTGGCAGTACTAATGTTAGCTTATTAACCACCTTGTACTCTTCAATCTGATTTACCGTCGCTTGCGGCGCATACAGAGCCAATTGGTTGGCTTGTTCCTTGGTCAGAAAGATGTTCTCAATCTTGATCAGATCTTTATGACCAAGCGCAGATGATGGCAGATTCAATCCCATGGTGATGCGTTGTTCTGTTTTGTGTAGCTTAAACAGTTTAAGGATTTTGATACCAAGATGAGCAGGGATGTGGTCAATCACGCTGCCGTTACGGATCGCTTCTACTTGTAGCTGAGTTTGTTTAACCATGACTGTTTCTCCTGCTTATAAAGTGTCGTTAAGAACTAGGGCCAATAGGGCTTCGCGAGCGTATACACCGTTTTCAGCTTGTTCAAAGTAATAAGCGTGTGGCGTTTTATCTACGTCGGTTGTGATTTCATCGACGCGTGGTAATGGGTGAAGCACCTTCATGTTCTGGCGTGCATCTTTCAAGGTATCGGCCGTTAGAATGTAAGCCGACTTCATGTGCGCGTATTCTGACGCATCAAAGCGCTCTTTCTGTACGCGAGTCATGTACAGGACGTCCAATTCAGGCACCACTTCTTCAATGCTGCTGTGGGTGCTGTATTGGATGCCCATCTCTTCCAATTCTTCACAGATGTAATCAGGCATCGCTAACACTTCTGGCGCGATAAAGAAGAAACGCACGTTATTGAATTTTGATAGTGCTTGCGTCAAAGAGTGTACGGTACGGCCATATTTTAGGTCGCCGACGAAAGCCACATTGAGGTTATCGAGCGTGCCTTGCGTTTCGTAAATCGAGAACAGATCCAATAAGGTTTGCGTTGGGTGTTGGTTTGCACCGTCGCCACCATTCACAATTGGCACACCGTTAGAAAATTCAGAGGCCAAACGTGCTGCGCCTTCTTGTGGGTGACGCATCACAAAGGCATCCACGTAAGATGAAATAACTTGAACGGAATCGGCAAGTGTTTCGCCTTTTTTCGCCAGCGATGTGTTGCCGCCATTATCAAAGCCGATGACTGTGCCGCCAAGGCGTTGAACTGCGGTTTCAAATGAGAGGCGAGTTCGAGTTGAAGGCTCAAAGAAGCAGCTCGCAACGACTTTATTTTTCAGCAGCTCAGGGTTTGGTTCTGCTTTGAGTCTTGCTGCAGTATCGACGATAAGCTCCAGTTCATCACGAGATAGCTCTGGAATGGAGATGATGTGCTTGTTAAATAACGAATGCGCCATAACGGGTCTTCCTTTTTCTATGCATACAGTCAAATTGCGGACAAAAAAAAGCCCCCTAAAAATAGGAGGCTTCGAAATGATCAATAGAGCAAAATAAAAATGACACCAACGCCGTTCTAAGGCGTATTGGCTGACAATCATGTGCGAAAAAATTGCGGTTCATTTTTTGCTCTCTTAAGACAAATTGCGGAGGATTATACTCAGATAAAAAGGCCATGCAATACTTTCTGTAAAGTATTCATTTAATGGATTTTTATGCGAGATTGCGTCCATTTTCAACTCTCATTTAAGTCTTTGTTGGGGCTGAGACTTACAGGGTTTTCCAGGAAATTATCTCTTCAACCGCATGAAAAAAAATGCGAGTTTTATTCAAGGTCAAAATCCCAAGAACGCCACCCGCATTTCCCTGTCATTGCACTTAACTTATCAACGTATTTCGAACAAGTGAGTGCCTAGCTTCTTAATTTTTAACGTCTTAACTGTTTCGTTTCTTAGGTAATTAGCTGCCTAATGTCGCAACCATTACTGCTTTGATGGTGTGCATGCGGTTTTCTGCTTCATCGAACACGATAGAGTATTCAGACTCAACCACTTCATCCGTCACTTCTACGCCATCTTTAAGCTGCGGATATTCAGCAGCAAGCTGTTTACCGACAGTTGTATCTTCGCCGTGGAAAGCAGGTAGGCAGTGCATGAATTTCACATGTGGGTTGCCTGTTGCTTTGATCATGTCCATGTTGACTTGGTAAGGCATCATTAGGTTGATACGCTCAGCCCATGCTTCTTTCGCTTCGCCCATTGATACCCAAACGTCGGTGTATAGGAAGTCACAACCTTGCACGCCTTCTTGAACATCTTCTGTTAGCGTGATTTTGCCGCCAGTGTGTTCTGCGATTTCACGACATTGAGCTAATAGCTCTTCTTCTGGCCAGAATTGCTTTGGAGCAACAAGGCGAATGTCCATGCCCATTTTCGCAGCGCCAACCATTAGAGAGTTACCCATGTTATTGCGAGCATCACCTAGGTAAGCAAACTTGATTTCATGCAGTTGCTTGCCACGGCCGTATTCCGTCATAGTTAGGAAGTCAGCTAGGATTTGTGTTGGGTGGAATTCGTCAGTCAGGCCATTCCATACAGGAACGCCAGCGTAAGCGCCTAGCTCTTCAACGATTTCTTGACCAAAGCCGCGGTATTCGATGCCATCGTACATACGGCCAAGAACGCGAGCGGTGTCTTTCATTGATTCTTTGTGGCCAATTTGAGAGCCAGATGGGCCTAAGTAAGAAACTCGAGCACCTTGGTCGAATGCTGCTACTTCGAATGCACAGCGAGTACGAGTTGAGGTTTTTTCAAAGATAAGCGCAATGTTTTTGCCAGTCAGTGTTGGCTGTTCGTAACCGTTGTACTTCGCTTTTTTTAGCTCCATAGAAAGATCTAACAAGTGTTGAATTTCGCGTGGAGTGAAATCTAGTAGTTTTAGGAAGTTACGATTGCGTAGGTTAAAAGCCATGATGTATTCCTTCTTAGATTTAGGCGCTTCCTTGTTACAGGGAAATAAAATTCAAGAAAGCGCGATTCAATTTTTAGTTAAAGTTGTTCGGTTTTGTTTGTTTCGTTTGATTCTGTTTTCGCAAGATTTAAAAGCTTTCAAGACTTAAGCTTCTCAAGCTTTAAGTTTTTCAAGATGATAAAGCTCGCTAGTGCATTAACCTTTGGTGATATTGGTGCCCGCTTGGCCTTGCAGGATTTGCAAACCATCTTCGAGTGCGCCGATACCCACTACTTTGCCGCCTTGCTGAATGAACTCGCACGATGCTTCAATTTTTGGCCCCATTGAGCCTGCATCAAATGTAAACTTCGCCAATTCACTTGGTGTAGTACTGCGCAGTGCGTGTTGAGTCGGTTTACCCCAATCAAGATAAACAGCGTCAGCATCGGTCAGAATAAGTAGTGCATCCGCATCCAATTGTTTCGCCAAGAAAGCCGCTGACATGTCTTTGTCGATAACCGCTTCAACGCCGACTAATTTGCCATTTTCTTTTTTCACTGGGATGCCACCACCGCCAGTACAAATTACGAGGTGACCTGCATCGATAAGTTGAGTGATCGCTTCGTGTTCAACAATGCCAGTAGGGCGTGGGCTTGGTACTACTCGACGGAAATGTTGACCGTCTGGTTTTACGATCCAGTGGAATTTCTCCGCTAACTCACGCGCTTCTGCTTCTTCGTAGATCGGGCCAATTGGCTTAGTTGGATCTGCGAATGCAGGATCGTTTGGATCAACGGTCATTTGCGTCAACATGCATGAGATGTTGCGGTCAGGCAGGTAGTTTTTGAACTCTTGCATTAGCATGTAGCCGATCATGCCTTGAGTCTCACTGCCCAATACATCCAATGGATACGGGTTTACTTTTTTGTACTCCAAACCTTGCAGAGCAAGTAAGCCAACTTGTGGACCATTACCGTGCACTAGAACCACGTTGTACACTTTCGCGATTTCAGAGATGGTTTTAACAGCCGTTTCAATATTACGGCGTTGAACATCGGCTTCTAACGGCTCACCGCGACGAAGTAGGGCATTACCGCCGAGTGCAACAACAACAGTTTGCTTAGTCATAATTGTGTTCTCTCATTTTGGCCAAGTTGAGATTATTTAAGATCGTTCAACTTGGCCGTTTCGTCTTAGTGATTAGATACCATCACGCTCAATTGGGCAGCTCATGCAGCGTGCACCACCGCGACCGCGACCAAGTTCGTCTCCTGGAATCGGAAGAACCGTGATGCCTGCTTTGTCGTATTTTTCGTTGGTGTATGTGTTGCCTTCGTAGCCAATAACGACGCCAGGTTTAACCGTTAGAACGTTGTTTGCATCGTTCCATTGTTCACGTTCTGCATGGAAGTTGTCGCCACCAGTTGTGATTAGGTTTAGCTTGTCTACGCCAAGTGCTTTTTCGATAGCTGTTACGAAGTAGCCTTCTTCTTTCACTTTCACTGCGCCTGACTCATCGCCAGTTAGGTTCCAGCACTGTACGTCTTTACTTACCACTTCAGGGTAAACAGAGAACGTATCTTCGTTCATGTGAGTCATCACGGTGTCTAAGTGCATGCAAGAACGGTGTTTTGGTAGCTGCATTGCGATAACTTGTGTCGCTTGACCGTGTTTGAATAGGCTAGACGCTAAGTGTTCAACACCTTGTGCTGTTGTACGCTCAGACATACCGATAAGAACCGCGCCACGGCCGAGAACAAGAACGTCACCACCTTCGATTGTTGAGTTGTCGTAGTTGATGTTTTCTTCATCACCGAAGTATTTAATGAAGTCTTCGCCTGCGAATGTTGGGTGCCAGCGGTAAATAGCGCGAACGTGGTTTGTTTCACGTTGACGAGCAGGTTTCGCCATCGGGTTGATAGATACGCCACCGTATACCCAGCAAGATGTGTCACGAGTAAATAGGTGGTTTGGTAGAGGTTCGATAATGAAGTCAGTTGGTGCGTGCATGCCTTGCATCATTGAAGATGATTTCATTGGCATTTCAGCGTAAGACAGACCGCCCGTTAGGATTTTTGCTAGCTCTAAGTTTGGTAAGTCGCCCAAGTAGCAGCGCACATCATTGGCGAATGTTTTACCCAAACGGTAATCAGATACCTGGCAGCTTAGTAGCCAGTCTTTCGCTTCTGGCACTGCTAGTGTGTCTGCTAGTAGGTCAGTAAGAAGAAGAACTTCAACACCCTGATCACGTAGCGTTTTAGTAAATGCGTCATGCTCTTTACCTGCGCGCTCAACAGCCAGTACGTCATCAAATAGTAAATCGTGACAGTTAGAGGGTGTTAGGTGAGTCAGTGCGCGTCTTGGGCGGTGAACTAGAACGCGGCGCAATTGACCTATTTCAGAACCTACATAGAACTTACTCATGATCGTCTCTCTCTTATATATTTGAATTACTTTTATCGCTAAGAGTAATTATTTATTTTCAGTGAAGAATAATGAATTATTTTATTCATATCTCTTGTCTGGAATTAATATTACGCCTGCTACTCAGGTATTCTTAGAGATCTATCACAAATCGTTTTTTATCCCGCAGCCCTTTAAAATTAAGGGTTTTAACAAACTTTATGCACTTTTAGTCATGACGATTACATTCTAAATAGTTAGCTGTTAGGGAACTTTATGCACGCTTTTTTGATGAACCTGCCTAGAATCAAAATTGTTAGTGATTATATGCATAATAGTTTTATTGATAAGAATGTACTTAGCTTGGAAGTATGCAAAGTTTCTATTTAGATATTTAATTTTGGATGTGAAATTAATTATTTATTAACAAAATAAATGCGAATAAAGCTGTTGTGGTCACACTTTATAATTGGTTTTTTTAAGCCGGTTTTCTATAAAAATAGCTTTTATTTCCCCTTTGGTTATTACAAGGTGAATAACTTTAAATATAATTAACGTTAATAAATGACTAAATATCTTTATAAACATAATGGAGAGGAATGGATTATTTTTTATTAGCCTTAACATCAATATTAAAACGTTGATTTACGCTTTGTCGAAGGTGTCCTTGGGTTGTTTAAGGTTGGCTGATGAGGTTGGCTATAGAGAGGCTTTAAATAGAGTGTGTGCAGCTCGTGAGGTTGTTTTGGGGACTGGCTCTGAGGGCGATAGCAATAAAAAAGCCACTAAGAAAGCGGCTTTGAACGAGAAGGTGGTGTGTAGGTTTTAGATAAGCGCACCAATACTTAGTACAACGATGCAGAACACCATCAAGATTCCGATTAATGGCATCACCCATTTAACCCAGCGCACGTAAGGGACACGAGCAATTGCCAAGCCGCCCATTACCACTGCAGAGGTTGGAGTGATTAAGTTGACCAAGCCAGATGCTGATTGGTAAGCGGTGATAACAAGGTCACGACCTACGCCAGCAAAATCGGCTAATGGCGCCATGATTGGCATAGTCAGCACTGCTAGACCAGAGGTCGAAGGTACTAAGAATGACAGTAGAATTTCTAAGAAGAACATCACGTTAATGAAGACAACTGAAGAAAGGCCAGTCACCATTTGTTCTGCTGAGAAAAGAATAGTGTCGGTGATCATACCGCGGTCCATTACGACTACGATACCACGTGCGATACCTATGATAAGCGCAACGCCTAGTAGGTCTCGAGCTCCGTCAATGAAGCTAGTTGTGAACTCTTCCTCACTCATACGAGACACAATACCGACAATAATAGTCGCTGCTAAGAACATCGCGGAGATCTCTGCCATCCACCATCCAGCAACGGATACACCGTAAATCATGACAGCGAAAGAGCCACCAAAAATGGTCAGGATCAGTTTGCGAGTCGCGGTGAACTCCAGTTTTTCACCACTTGCGTTGCCAAGGAAGTGCGCTTTGTTCTCTTCGTATTTGTCGTAAACAATCGATGTTGTTGGATCGGCTTGTACCATTCTTGCGTAGCGCATGACGTAGGCGACACAGATACCCCAACCAATAATCAGCATTCCAATACGCAGCGCGATACCGTCGGTAAATGGAATACCAGAGGCGTTGGCAGCAATAACGGTCGCGAATGGGTTAATGGTAGAGCCTAGCACCCCAATGCCTGCGCCAAGCAATACCGTCGCAGCCGCAACTAGAGGGTCAAAGCGAGCTGCCATCATTACTGGTACTAGTAATGTATAGAATGGCAGTGATTCTTCCGCCATGCCGTAGACAGTACCACCTGCGGCAAACAGTGCCATCAGTATTGGTATCATCAACTCTTCTCGCCCTTCTAAGCGGGCGGTAACGCGCTCGATGCCAGCATCAATGGCACCTGTTTTGGTTACTAGTCCTAAGAAGCCACCAATGATTAAGATGAACAGCGAAACGTCGATAGCCGCTGCTTCATAGCTATTGTGGTCGTAGAAGCCATCAATAGGCGCTAGCAGTACATCAATCACGCCTTGAGGGTTACCTTCTACCGCTTGATAGGTTCCGGTTACGGGTACTTCTCGGCCTAGCTCTTCATTCATTGCACGGTCGTATTGGCCTGCTGGAACAATCCAGGTAAGCAGCGCGACGAACGCAATCAGAATAAATAGAATGGTGTAGGCAGAAGGAAATTTAAAGTTGGCAAAGAAGCCGCCCTTTTTTTTCTCGCTTGGTATCGTTTGAGTTGTCATGGCTATCTCCTTACATCATCTTAAATAGAAGTGATGTGAATTAGCGACTAATGATTTATAGATTGTAAATACACGGACACTTATAAAGCACTCAACGATATAAAGTTGCTGACTTTAAATTAATGTTGTTTTTATATTTACCAATCCAAATGAAGTTAGATTTAATTTAGCTGCGGTTATTTTATTCCTTACGTCAGTATTTAAGTTTGGTGCTGTTCACAAAAATAATGGCTAATGAAAGGGCTAAAAAATGGCAGAAAATTGGCAAGGTTTTTTGGTTAGTTAGCTTGGATTAATATTCGATGGGGATGACGGTAAATCAAAGGGAGATTGACTGGGTAGGCATTCCTAATTAATGGCCTGAATAATCCTGGAATTTTATTCAAACTTTATTTTTGGTTGGTTTTTGAATTTTATAACGGTTATTTGACGTGTATCAAATAACACATTGAGCAGAAAACAAAAAAGGAAGCTGAAGCTTCCTTTTTTAGTTTAGAACATTAGTGATTACTAGATGAATAGGCCGCCAAATGCGAAGCCGAGTGCAACCGCTGTACTGATTGTTACCACACCAGGAATGAAGAATGGGTGATTAAATACGTACTTACCAATACGCGTTGAGCCTGTGTCATCCATCTCAACCGCTGCCAGTAGCGTAGGGTAAGTTGGAAGTACGAACAGTGCACTTACTGCAGCAAAAGAAGCCACGGCTGTTAGTGGTGCTACGCCAATCGCTAGAGCTGCAGGCATTAGTGCAACTGTTGTTGCGCCTTGAGAGTAAAGCAGCATAGAAGCGAAGAACAAAACAAGAGCCAGCATCCATGGGTAGTCAGCCAGCAGAGCACCTGCTACGTCTTTGATCTCAGCAACGTGTGCGTTTACAAACGTTGAACCTAACCAAGCTACACCAAGTACACAAACACACGCTGTCATACCAGAGCGGAATGTTGGCGCTGAAGAAATCTTCGCAGCATCAATCTTAGTGAACATCACGATAGCCGCTGCTGCTGCTAGCATCACAGACATGATCGCTTCGTTACGACCAAGCGCTGGGTTTTCAATTAGGCCAACAGAGCTAGAGATAGCCGCTGCGTAGCAAACCACGAAACCAATCGCTGCTAGGAAGATGTACGTTGCTCTCTTCGCTGTTGGTAGAATTTCACGTTTCTCTTCTGTCGCCAGTTTGATTAGACCTTTCTCTAGACGTTCTTGGTAAACAGGATCGTCTTTCAGTTCGCTACCCATGTAGTTAGCAACAACCGCACCAACCATACAAGCGATGAAGGTTGTTGGGATACAAACCATCAATAGCGTTAGGTAATCAACACCAAAGGGTGCCAGCATTGCTGCGAAAGCGACAACGGCAGCCGAGATTGGCGAAGCTGTGATAGCAATTTGAGAGGCTACAACTGCGATAGACAGTGGACGAGAAGGACGAACACCTTGGCCTTTCGCTACTTCTGCGATTACAGGAAGCGTAGAGAATGCTGTGTGACCAGTACCGGCCATTAGTGTCATTACAAAGGTCACAATCGGCGCGTAAAAGGTGATGCGTTCAGGGTGTTTACGCAAAAAGTTTTCTGCAATTTGCACCAACCAGTCCATACCGCCAGCAACCTGCATAGCAGCAATTGCGGTGATAACCGACATGATGATCAAGATTACGTCGATCGGGATGAAAGACTGGCTTGTTGGAACGCCAAGAATCAGTGAAAGGGCAATAACACCAGCACCACCGGCAAAACCTATACCGATACCGCCAATTCTGGCCCCCAAAAAGATAAAGAGCAGGACGACAAATAGTTCTACTGCAATCATAAGTAACACCTCATTTTAGATTTTATTATGTGAGCATTCGCGGCTGGAATGTTCACATAATAGTTCTATGGTTTAGATTCTATTTCGCAAAAGTGCAACCAACAGAAATCCACAAAATTAACATGGTTAACCGTATTGGAGCCTAAAAAAGGGCTCCGTTTGGAGCCCTTTTTCGCTAACGTTATTCGTAGCGTTTTGCTTTATACTGAGGATGCATCAAATTTTCAACAGAGAAAATGTCATCAAGTTCTTCTTCGGTTAATAACCCGCGCTCTAGAACCACATCACGCACGCTTTTACCTGTTTCAGCACAGATCTTACCAACAACATCACCCTCGTGGTGGCCAATGTATGGGTTTAGGTAAGTGACGATACCGATAGAGTTAAATACGTGAGATTCACACACTTCTTTGTTCACAGTAATGCCGTCTACACACTTGTCGCGTAGGTTCACACATGCGTTTGTTAGAATGTCTAGAGACTCAAACATGCTTTGTGCGATAACAGGTTCCATTACGTTCAGTTGAAGCTGACCGCCTTCTGCTGCGAAAGAAACCGTGTTGTCGTTACCTAGAACTTTAAAGCAAACTTGGTTTACTACTTCAGGCACTACTGGGTTTACTTTAGCTGGCATGATTGAAGAGCCAGCTTGCAGTTCAGGTAGGTTTAGTTCGTTAAAGCCAGTGCGTGGGCCTGAAGAAAGAAGACGTAAGTCGTTACAAATCTTAGACAGTTTAACCGCTAGGCGCTTAAGTGCACCGTGCGTCATTACGTATGCGCCACAGTCAGATGTTGCTTCGATAAGATCTTCAGCCGCTACACACTCTAAGCCCGTTACTTCTGCTAGGTGTTTCACTGCTAGGCCTTGGTAACCCGGTGCTGCGTTCAGACCAGTACCGATAGCCGTTGCGCCTAGGTTAACTTCAAGAAGAAGCTTTGAAGTGTATTCTAGGTTTTTGATTTCTTCGTTGATGGTTACAGCCCAAGCGTGGAACTCTTGGCCAACCGTCATTGGAACAGCATCTTGAAGTTGAGTACGGCCCATCTTCAGGATTGTGTTGAATTCTTGGCTCTTAAGCTCGAATGCGCCTTTTAGGTATTCGATAGCGTCAATCAGTTTACGAACGCTGTTGTAAACTGAGATACGGAAACCAGTTGGGTAAGCACAGTTTGTTGATTGGCTGCGGTTTACATGGTCATTCGGGTTGATGAACTCATATTGGCCTTTTTCTTTGCCCATAAGTTCAAGTGCCACGTTTGCCACAACTTCGTTAGCATTCATGTTTACAGAAGTACCAGCACCACCTTGGAATACATCCGATGGGAACTGATCCATGCACTTACCAGTGTCTAGAATTAGGTCACAAGCTTCGATGATGTATTTAGCTACTTCGCTTGGGATTACACCTAACTCTTTGTTTGCTAAAGCCGCTGCTTTCTTTGTCATCACCATACCGCGAACGAATTCAGGTACATCTGAGATCGTTACATTTGAGATGTTGAAGTTTTCAACTGCGCGTAGAGTGTGGATGCCGTAGTAAGCATCAGCCGGAACATGACGTTGACCTAGTAGATCTTCTTCGAGACGAGTAGCTTGAGGAGCTTCAACTTGAGCTTCTGATAGATTAGCCATAACAGGATCCTTAGAGAATTATTCTGATTATATAGTTAGTTATTAGCCTATTCTGTGTGCAAATACTCCGTTCGCTAGAATATTGGGCTGATAAATCCGTCCTGACTTATGTGGCACATGATACTGTACTTAGCGCATAAAAATATTAAGTTGATCACCTTTTTCGGTTTTGTTTCGTCAATATTTTGCAAAGTTATTCTCGGTCAATAAACACGCTTATTTGCAGGATAAATTTGAGATTGATAGGGCTTTCAGCGTAAACTGGATGTAACAAAGGAGGGCGTGTGTTTCCTATCTTATTATTACTATTTATCTTCGTACCCATCATTGAGATTGGGCTATTTATTCAAGTTGGTGGCTTCTTAGGATTGTGGCCAACTATTGCGTTGGTTTTGATTACTGCATTTGTTGGTGCATCGCTTGTTCGTAGCCAAGGCATTCAAACACTTATGTCTGTGCAAGGTCGATTACAACAAGGCGAAATGCCAGCACAACAGATTCTTGAAGGCGTGATGCTTGCGGTTGCTGGTGTATTGCTGCTGACTCCTGGCTTTATGACGGACGCACTCGGTATGTTGGTATTGCTACCAGCACCAAGAGCGATGATTGCTAAGAAAATGATGGAAAAAATGGTGGTGACCAATATGTCTGGCGGTTTCCATGCGGGTGGACAGGCTGGTTTTGGTCAGAGCCCATTTGGACAAGACCCATTCAATCGCGATCCCTCTGACCAATCAAAAGACGGCAACACCTTTGAGGGTGAATTTGAGAAGAAAGACGATGACAACGATCGTAACCGCTTAAACTAATCCGTTTTTTCTCTTCTTTGTTTTTATCTCTTCTTTATATAGAGGGAAAAACAGAAAAGGCTCTTACCTTTATCCTTCGCAAGAAAGTGATAATGGTAAGAGCCTTTTTTATTGCTAGCAGGGGGTGAGCGTTCGGTTATACCGCGCCTTCAAAGCCCATTTGTCGCCACGCTTCGAATGCAATAATAGCAACCGCGTTAGATAGGTTGAGGCTACGCGCATCTGGCATCATTGGAATACGAATGCGTTGTTCCATTGGCATGCTTTCGATGAACTCTGCAGGCAGGCCACGTGTCTCAGGGCCAAACATCAACACATCACCTTGTTGGAATTTCGCATCCACGTGGTGACCTGTGGTCTTTGTCGTGCAAGCAAAGATGCGGAAGTCACCCTCGCGTTCATTCTCTAGATACTCAAGAAAGGCTTCTAGGTTCTTGTGACGCTTAACACGCGCTAGGTCGTGGTAATCCAAGCCAGCACGACGAACTTTCTTCTCTTCAAAATTAAAGCCAAGCGGCTCAATCAGGTGCAGGTTTGCGCCGCAGTTAGCACATAGGCGGATGATGTTACCCGTATTGGGCGCAATTTCAGGTTCGTATAGAGCGATATCAAACATGTTGGTTCACAAGAATAATCAAAGATAGCCAGAGTATACGGTGGCAAGCTGAGTGAGTACAGTTCACCACCATTGGCTTACGCTTTATTCGCGAGTGCTTGTGCGTAGTTTTCAGAAACCGCATTCCAATTCACCACGTTCCACCATGCATTGATGTAATCAGGGCGACGGTTTTGGTAGCTGATGTAGTAGGCGTGTTCCCAGACATCCAGTGCAAGAATCGGCTCACCGTTGCTGGCGATGGTATCCATCCACGGGTTGTCTTGGTTTGAGGTCGAGATGATTTTCAGTTGTCCTTCTTCTACTACCAACCAAGCAAAGCCTGAACCGAAGGTATTGATTGCCGCTTGAGCGAACTGATCTTGGAATGTCTCGAAATCTCCGAAAGTACTTTGGATCGCGTCGCCAAGTTTACCTGCCGGTTCACCCCCGCCATCTTGAGCCATGCAGTTCCAATATAAAATATGGTTGTAGTAACCGCCGCCATTGTTGCGAACGGCAGGGCTGTGCTGAGAGATGTTAGCGAAGATCTCGGTCAGAGATTGCTGCTCAAGTTCACTGCCAGAAATCGCCGCAACAAACTTATCGTAGTAGGTTCTATGGTGCTTGCTGTAATGCACTTCCATCGTCTTAGCGTCAATGTAAGGTTCTAGGGCGTCGTAGGCGTAGGGTAGAGCAGGAAAAGAGTGTGACATGGTAAATCCTCCTTAATTAGAGGACTTACCATAATGATAATGGAAATCATTATCAACTGTGATCTTTGTAGGGGTATTACACTGGCAGGATAGGCAGGGTGATTTTGAGTTGTAATCCACCGAGCTGGCTACGGCTTGCAGTGATGGTTCCGCTGTGTTGACGAATCGCACTCTCTGTAATGGTGAGGCCAAGCCCTGTGCCGCCAGAGTTACGATCTCGCGCCGTTGAAACTCGGTAGAAAGGTCTAAAGATAGAATCCAGTTCGTCATCAGGCACACCATCGCCATTATCATTGACGCAAATCGTCAGCCGATCTTGGACAACATCGAATTGCACATCGACTTGGTCTTTACCGTAGTAGATAGCATTGCGCGTAATATTGTCCAAGGCACTCATCAGTAGCTTAGGGTTACCCGAAATAGAACGGTCTGGGATCTCTGAAAACGTCAGTAATTTACCCATCTGTTCAGCTTCAAATTCTGCATCTTTTAAAATCTCTTCCCATAAGCTCGAAATAGGCTGAACCTCACGAGTAATATGGCTGTCGACCTGCATGCGTGATAGCGTCAGTAGCTCACTGATCATTTGCTCTAATCGCTGAGCCTCCATATCAATACGTTCTAACTCTTGGCTCTCACCCTGTTTACGAATCGCAAGAGCATTGGCCATGCGAAGGCGGGTCAATGGTGATCGTAGCTCGTGTGAGATATCTGAAAGTAGGCGTTGTTGCCCCGAAATCATCTGATTAACCGCTTCGACCATCTGGTTAAAGCTCTCACCCGCTTGTCTGAATTCTGAGGTGCCTTTTTCGAGTGTGGGATCGACCTCAAACTGACCTTTCGCCACACGTTGTGCTGCGCGTTCAAGCCTACGAGCAGGTTGGCTCAATGCCCAAGCTAACCATAATAGCAGTGGGGTACTTGCTAGCATTACCGCAAGCAATAACTGTAAAGGTCTATCAAACAAGCGCAGCAAAAATGGAGGAGGTTGGTTCCATTTTACTCCGGCATACATCAGTAATTCTTCTCCAGCGAGTGTGATAGGGACTGGCCCTGCTACCATGTAATGTCCGTATAACTTTTGCTTGGGTAATTCAGGGTTATCTATCGAGGTAACAAAATTACGAATCGCTTTAAGTTTGTAATTTGAGTGTCTTTTCGATGTAAGGACCGCGCCTTCAAGGTCGGTTAGGTAAATACGAGCACGAGAATCCTTGCGGCTACGCGGTGCCTCAAGTTGGAACACTATTTTTCCCAGGTTAGATTCTTTGGCGTAGCGCTTTTCTGTGAATTTAGCGATACGTTCGAGTTTATCGAGATGATCGGCAGGCACATCGCGCGCCACTCGCGGGTCTAAATGGGGAAGTGACAGTACCGACAAAAGCACCAGTAACATGGTGAACCAAAAGATAGCAAAGATACGTCCATATAAGCTGGTGATTTTAGGTATACGCATTAATCTTCCTCTACCAATAAGTAGCCACGGCCTCGTAAGGTTTTGATGCGAGATTTACCGTCACTGCGTTCTGGGATTTTTTTACGTAGGTTGGATATGTGCATGTCTATCGCACGGTCAAATGCTGCAAGCCTTTTGCCCAGCACATCCAAACTCAACGCTTCCTTGGTGATCACTTGCCCTGGGTTCTGGATTAGGTGACTCAGCAAAGCGAACTCGGTGGTGGTAAGATCGATAAGCTGGCCATTACAATAAGCTTCTTGCTTGCCGGGGAACACTTCAATGTCTTGATATTGAATCTTATCACTGGCTGCTTTAGGAGCGGTGTTGATCTGCGTTCTACGTAAGATGGCACGAATACGAGCGAGCAGCTCTCGGTCACTGAAAGGCTTTGGCAAGTAATCATCTGCGCCAAGCTCAAGGCCAATAACACGGTCGATCTCTTCACCTTTTGCGGTCAGCATCAGTACTGGCGTTTCCCAATTTTCTCTTAGTTTCTTTAGTGTTTCCATACCGTTAAGACGGGGCATCATCACGTCCAAAAGAATCAAATCTATCTCATCATTGATAGCTTCCAACCCCGCATAGCCGTCATTGGCTTCGGAAACAGTGAATCCCTCAAAGCTCAGTATGTCTTTAAGTAAGCCGGTTAGCTCGGTGTCGTCATCAATAAGAAGAATGTTCGCCATTGGGAAGCCTTAATCAGTTGTTTATAGGTTAATAATACTGCTAATTATTCGTCAACTTTCACTCTTTACGATTCTTTACGCTTTCTAAACGTCGCTTTACGAGGGAAAGACTAATCTATATCTAAGCGCTGAAAACAAACGCAACACATGACTGATTATACCGAATTGAGGCAAAAATTATGAAAATGACTAAGAAACTTGTACTAGTAGCTGCGGCACTTCCACTTATGTTAGGTACAGCAAGCGCGTTCGCATATGGCGGTGGCGATAAAGGTGACCACAAAGGTATGCACGGCAAGTGTGGCGGCTTTGACAAAAAAGTGATGCGTCAACTGGATCTGACGGATGCTCAAAAAGCAGAACTAAAAGAGATGCGTGAAGCGAACCGTGCTGAAATGAAAGCAAAACATTCAGGTAATAAAGCGGACAAGATGGCGCAGATGAAAGCGCACCACGAGAAAGTTCAAGATTTAGTTCTAGCCGATACCTTTGATGAAGCGGCGGCAAACGACCTAGCAAGCCAAATGGTAGAGAAGCAAACAGAGCGTCGTTTAACCATGCTGAAGAAGCAACATCAAATGATGAGCGTACTAACACCTGAACAGAAGACTCAACTGAAAGAAATCCAGCAAGATCGCATGGCTAAATGTGCGGACAAAATGGAAAAACGCATGAACAAAGATAAGTAATTCATGGTTTGAAAAAACTGGATTGATTGAAAGTGTTTAGAAAGAAGCGGCCTAGTGCCGCTTTTTTTGATCTTTAAAATGAATGTATTAGATCCTAGCTGTCATATTCAATCGGTGTTTTGCGGGTTATACTTTGTGCTATCAGTCACTTTATAGCCAATTTATGAAACAAGAATACGCACGTTTAGTTACGCTCGCCGCTTGGGCTGCCACCATCATTGCCTCCATATTATTGGTTGTGAAGGTTGCAGCGTGGTGGGTGACAGGCTCAGTCAGTTTATTAGCTTCTGTCGTTGACTCACTGTTGGATATCGCCGCTTCTGTCGTTAACCTTGTGGTGGTTCGTTACTCTCTGCAGCCAGCTGATAAAGAACATACCTTTGGTCATGGCAAGGCCGAATCTCTTGCTGCATTAGCACAAGCGATGTTTATTTCTGGTTCAGCTTGTTTCCTTATTCTTAACGGTATTGAACGTTTCTTCCGACCGCATGAGCTGAACTCTCCTGAAATTGGTATTTATGTCAGCTTGTTCGCAATGGTCATGACCTTCGGTTTGGTTCGATTCCAAAAGCATGTTGTGAGCAAAACGGGTAGCCAAGCAATTGCGGCTGACTCACTGCATTATCAATCTGACCTCTATATGAATGCTGCGATTATGCTGGCGCTAGCACTGAGCTGGTTTGGTATCGGTCAAGCAGACTCGGTATTCGCGATTGGTATCGGCATCTACATTCTTTACAGTGCTTACCAAATGGCGATGGAAGCGGTGCAATCTCTACTTGATCACAAGCTACCCGATGAAGAGCTCAAGCAAATTAAAGAGGCATCGTTGAGTGTGGAAGGGGTACTGGGTGTACATCAACTAAGAACGCGCCGTTCTGGGCCTGTTCGTTTCATTCAATTGCATTTAGAACTCGAAGATAATATCCCACTGATTGAAGCACACCGCATTTCTGACGAAGTAGAGGACAAGCTTATTTCAGTGTTCCCTGATGCTGATGTATTAATTCATCAAGATCCATATTCGGTCGTATTTGGCCCAGAGAAGCAGCAGAAATTTCACTCATGGTAATGCGTCTAAAAATTAGGCAGCAAATGGCAAGTGAATGGCTTTTGAACTAAAGTGAGTAAAAATTGCTAACTCAAAGGTGATTCAAAAATCACCTTAGTAACAATTAATGTTGATTCTGATGTGAATCAACAAAGTTATTGAGTAAAACTGTAATACTCTTACAGAAGTAGAAATGTTACATAATTTTACGTGATTTAAGTGCTATTCCTGTTGAGGAAATGTAACATAACGTACAAATATAGATTTAAAATCTTGTTGATATACAATCAGCAAGAACAAGAATTGAATAATAGATTCCCAAAAATCGAGGGTGAGCATGATTAAGAAGATCGGTGTTTTGACCAGTGGTGGTGACGCTCCAGGCATGAACGCAGCAGTTCGCGGTGTAGTTCGTACTGCGCTATCAGTTGGCATTGAAGTTTACGGCATTTACGACGGCTACCAAGGCCTTGTGGAAGACCGTATCGAAAAGCTTGACCGTTCAAGCGTATCTGACGTGATCAACCGTGGTGGTACTTTCTTAGGTTCTGCACGTTTCCCTGAGTTCAAAGACGTGGCTGTTCGTGAGAAAGGCATCGAGAACCTTAAGAAGCACGGTATCGAAGCACTTGTTGTTATCGGTGGTGACGGTTCTTACATGGGTGCTAAGAAACTGACTGAGATGGGTTACCCATGTATCGGTCTTCCAGGCACAATCGATAATGATATCGCGGGTACTGATTACACTATCGGTTACCTAACTGCGCTTAACACTGTTATCGATTCAATCGACCGTCTACGTGATACGTCTTCTTCTCACCAACGTATTTCTATTGTTGAAATCATGGGCCGTCACTGTGGTGACCTTACGCTTATGTCAGCAATCGCGGGTGGTTGTGAGTACATCATTACACCTGAGACTGGCCTAGATAAAGATCAGCTAATCAGCAATATTCAAGATGGTATTGCGAAAGGCAAGAAGCACGCAATTATCGCTCTAACTGAGCTAATGATGGACGCGAACGAATTGGCTAAAGAGATTGAAACGGCAACAGGTCGTGAGACTCGCGCAACCGTTCTTGGTCACATTCAACGTGGTGGTCGTCCTACTGCATTTGACCGTGTTTTAGCTTCTCGTATGGGCAACTACGCCGTTCACCTTCTTCAAGAAGGTCAAGGTGGTCGTTGTGTTGGTATCGAGAAAGAAGCTCTTGTTCACCACGATATCATCGACTGTATCGAGAACATGCAGAACCCAGACCGTTCTGAGTTGTTCCGCGTTGCAGAAGAGTTATTCTAAGCCAAGCTTAGCGTTCGCTTAAAAAATATTAAAAACCGCTGATTGTTCAGCGGTTTTTTTGTGCCTGTCGTTTGAGTTTTCACAAACGGCAGGCACAAAAAAGGCCAACCTAAGTTGACCTTTCATCTAATCTAAACGGTGAAGTTTAAATTAAGCTTTTGCTTCAGCTGCTGCTTTAGCGATAGCTGCGAAGCTTTTCGCGTCAAGTGCTGCGCCGCCAACTAGAGCACCGTCGATGTCTGGTTGTGCGAAGTAAGCTGCTGCGTTTTCTGGCTTAACAGAACCGCCGTATTGGATAACAACTTTCTTAGCAACGTCTTCAGATTTCTCTGCGATGTGTGCACGGATTTGAGCGTGGATGCGCTGTGCATCTTCAGCTGTAGCTGCTTTACCAGTACCGATAGCCCAGATTGGTTCGTAAGCGATGATAGCGCCTTCAAGAGCTTCAACACCTTGAGTGTTGATAACAGCGTCAAGTTGACGAGCACATACAGCAACAGTTTCGCCTGCTTCGTTTTGTGCTTCAGATTCACCGATACAAAGAACTGGAGTTAGGCCGTTCTCTTTTAGGAATGCGAATTTCTTAGCAACGAATTCGTCAGACTCAGCGTGGTATTCACGACGCTCAGAGTGACCGATGATGATGTGAGATGCGCCGAACTCTTTAAGCATTGCTGGAGACATGTCGCCAGTGAATGCACCGCTGTTGTTTAGGTCAGAGTTTTGAGCACCTAGGATGATAGCGCTGCCCGCTTCAGTAAGCGTACGCTCAGCAAGATCAACGAAAAGTGCTGGTGGAGCAACTGCTACGTCTACGCCTGTTACGCCTTCAAGTTCAGCGTTAAGACCGTTTAGTAGATCAACAACCATTTCTTTGCTGCCGTTTAGTTTCCAGTTACCCATAACTACAGGATGACGCATAGGAATATCTCCAAAGTATTTAAATAAATCGAATGTAAAAAAGTAAACTTTATTACGAAATAATATAACAGAATAATATCAACAGATCATGACTGTGGTCATGACTTTCTTGGATCTTACTCAATGGTCAGAGTAGATTTTGAGCAAATATCAGTGATCCGGCAGACAGAATAATAGCTAACTTCTCGGATTTTTCATCGTTAGTTGCTATTAAGGGACAAACGATTGCGTTAACAATAGGAAGTAATAATGCCGAATCTAGTTCTAGAGTACTCAAATTCAGTGGATGAGCGAGTGAATATCCAAGGTTTACTGGAAGACCTTCATCAAGTTACATTAAACTGTGGTTTGTTTGATGTACCTTCTGTGAAGTCTCGTTCACTACGCTGTCATAACTGGTTGGTCGGTGATGAAGAGGACAATGTAGATTTTGTTCATATTAGCTTCGAGTTACTTTCTGGACGTACTGAAGAACAGAAAAGAGAATTGTCGCGTTTGTTAATGCAAACCTTACAAGAACAGGCAAGCCATATCCGTAGCCTAACGGTCAACATACGGGATATGGATAAAAGTTGCTTTCAGAAAGTGATTAACTAGCTAAAAATAATCAACTAACTAAAAGTGATTCACTAACTATTTGCTGCTAACTTTTTGGTAGCGTATTAATTTTTGAGTGTTTTAAGATGTCGATGAAAGATTTACTGCTCTCTTTCAAAGGGAGAATTGGTCGTAAGACTTACTGGATTTGGAATATTTTCTACTACATAGCGATCACTGGTTTTGCTTCTGGTATCTCGGTGTTGTTCCCTGCTTACTCTTACATCCTACTGCCAGTATTCCTATTGCTGCTAGTGATCCCAGATCTTGCGGTCACCGCTAAGCGCTGGCACGACCGCAATAAGTCGAATTACTGGTTACTACTAAATGTGCCCCTAGTACTGGGTCGTTTGGCTTCGCCAATGGCAGCGACTACCACTGAGCCGGTATCGTCAATCCATATGGTTGCGACCGTTGCAGCGTTAGTGTGTGGCTTATGGATTCTGATTGAGTGTGGTTTGTTGAAAGGCACAGAAGGCCGTAATGATTACGGTGAAGATCCCGTTTAAAGGTTGAATGATTGATAAGTAAGAAGGGAGCCTTGTGCTCCCTTTTTCTTTTTAATACTTTTCTACTTTTCTACTTTTCTACTTTTCTACTTTTCTACTTTTAGTACATTTTGGGTTCTGTATTCGGCCTGAAAGGCACGACATTTTCAGGTTTAGGTTCTTCAAAACTACAGCGACCTTCGAGTGCATCTTGGAATTTACAGACCTGACAACGAAGCTCCTGCATGAGCACGACATTAACATGATGTGGATTTTTACAGCGACCGACCACCAAATCGATGTGACTTTGCTGCGCACGAAGTCGGTCTTGCATCACGTCTGAAGCCGAACAAATCATCTGTTCGCACATCTCGTGTTTGAATTGATTGAATGCTTTCGGGTCGCTTTTCGCGAGTTGGACAAGTTCATCAAAGGGTGGCAGTTTTTGAGCGGGTTTTGGATGCGCCATCATTCCTTCCTTAGCATTAAGCGTGTTTCATATGCTCTAAGCTTAAGAAAGAAAACTGTACAAATTTTAATCTATTTGTGTTTTCTCAATATTGAGACGGTATTAGCCGATTACCTTTGCAATCAAAGGGCGGGTGTTAAGGTGTAAGTGCAGCGTCGTTCGCCAGCAATGATGTGCTCTGTACGGCTCACGTGGCACTCATCTTTTAGTAATTCAGTAAACACGTTGAGCTCAGATTGGCATAGGCTAGGGCAACGAGTTGCTGCTTTGCAGATGGGGCAGTGGTTCTCAATTAAGATGTAGTGCTCATCATGCTCTTGAAGTTCAGCCATGTAGCCTTCTTCTTCGCGAAGCTGTGTGAGTTTTTTAAGCTTGCTGATGAGTGAATCACAGCCAGACAGTGCAGATTGATACTGCTTCAGAGTGTGTTGTTCTCGCTCGGCAGCAACCTTAGCCAACCCCTCTTTACCGAATAGATTTTCTACGGCATCAATTACTTGAATAGTGAGTTCACCGTGTCGGTCTGAAAATTGGCTATGGCCTTGTTGAGTCAGGGACCAGTGGCGAGTCGGGCGACCCACTTTCACTTTCACATCATGAAACGCAAGAATACCGTCATCTTCCAGACTTTGCAGATGTTGCCTTGCACCCATTGTCGTCATGCCAAACTCTTCTGACAGTTGTTTCGCGGTTACCGCGCCTTGACGCTTAATGGTCTGTAAGATTTTGTCGCTTGTTTTCATACTATCCCTACCTCATCAACCTCACTATTATGAGGCAAGGTGTTTATAAAGCAAACCATTTACTATATTGATGGGGATTTACTATATAGACAGCGTTTTACTCTAGCGACAGCAAATGGTGAGATTCTGGTGCACTAATAAAACAAAAGGCTGATACTTGGTATCAGCCTTGGAACATTTCTGTTAGAGCTAGTTTAGGTCTACAGGATGTGACCGATTACTTCTGGGTCTTTACGCTCTAGGTAGTGGATAGATTTGATGCGGCGAATCGTACGACAGCGACCACGGATAAGCAGAGTTTCTGTGGTTGCGATATTGCCTGTGCGAGTGATGCCCTCTAGAAGATCACCCTTAGTAATACCTGTTGCCGAGAATACAACATTATCGCTGCGTGCCATGTCTTCCATTTTCAAGACGATGCCTGCCGTTACGCCCATTTCTGCACAACGCTCTAGTTCAAGCTCACCGTGCTTGCGGTTCTCTTCTGTATCGCCTTTTACTTCATGACGAGGAAGCAGACGTGCGTGCATGTCGCCGTCGAGTGCGCGAATAACAGCAGCCGAAACGACACCTTCAGGCGCGCCGCCGATGCAGTACATTACGTCTACTTCGCTGTCTGGCATACACGTTAGGATAGAAGCAGCAACATCACCATCTGGCACTGCGAATACACGAACGCCCATCGCCTGCATGTCAGCAATCACTTGATCATGACGTGGTTTAGCAAGAGTGGTTACTACTAGTGTATCGAGTGTTTTACCTAGTGCTTTCGCAATGTTGTCTAGGTTTTCTGTCAGTGGCAGTTCTAGGTCAATCACGCCTTTTGCGCCAGGGCCAACAACCAATTTTTCCATGTACATGTCAGGCGCTTTAAGGAAGCTGCCTTTTTCGCCTGCAGCCAATACCGCCAATGCATTTGATTGACCCATAGCTGTCATGCGTGTCCCTTCAATTGGGTCTACGGCGATATCGACTGCATCGCCGCCCACACCGACGTTTTCACCGATATATAGCATAGGTGCATCATCGATTTCACCTTCGCCGATAACAATCTCACCGCTAATTTCGGTTTTGTTTAGTAGGCTACGCATTACTTCTACAGCAGCGCCATCTGCAGCGTTTTTATCGCCACGACCAAGCCACTTGTAACCAGCTAGTGCTGCACCTTCTGTGACACGAGAGAATGACATTGCTAAATCGCGTTTCATGCGGACTCCAAAATTATCAAAGGGGGAATAGAAATTTCGCGGCGAATTTTACCATATCCCAAAGGAAAC
The DNA here is from genome assembly GCF_041439295.1 of Vibrio sp. 1F253. NCBI lineage: Bacteria > Pseudomonadati > Pseudomonadota > Gammaproteobacteria > Vibrionales > Vibrionaceae > Vibrio > Vibrio sp. 1F253. The sequence continues at coordinate 73,190 of NZ_JBGONU010000010.1, forward strand.
GTTTGCTTTTTTGTTTTTTGGAGATTGCTCTCGATCAATTCGCAGTGGAAAACAGTTATTATTCATCAAAATAATCGGTTTGCCCTTGTGGCGGTAATCACTCACGTCAATATTCGGTAAAAAGCGCTGTTTTTTTCATCGAATGGCGCAAAATATCGAATATATTGAGTGTTTATCCTTGCTCTGCTGAGTAGAATGGGGAAATAAGTGGAGTGAACCTTCACCATCAAATGGATAACTTAAAGGTAGGCCAGAATGTCTTTTGAAGTACTAGAGCAGCTAGAAGCAAAAATTCAAACAGCAGTAGATACAATTGCACTTCTTCAAATGGAAGTGGAAGAGCTTAAAGAAGAGAAACAAGCACTAGCAACAGAAGCTGGTGAGCTTAAAGCAAGCCGTCACGAGCTAGAGCAAAAAACTCAGCAAATGCAGGAAGAGCATTCAGCATGGCAAGATCGCATCCGTAACCTTCTTGGTAAAATGGATGACGTAGAGTAATCGACTCTTCAGATTTAAAAAACGCCCGCTACTGAGTAGCGGGCGTTTTCGTTTGTATTCTTATGCTTTGTGTTCTATGGCTTGTTTTATTATTTGAAGCTGAGTGAGTTACTCGGCCTCTTCTTCTTCAACATCCAGATCGAGTTCTACATCCAAAGGCTCTGCCGAAAGAATAATGCCAGTGTTGTCTGCATAGAGGTAATCTTCCGGTAAGAAGGTCACGCTGCCAAAGTTCACAGGTACATCCAATTCGCCGACACCTTCTTGGCTTGCACCCACAGGAATAGAGGCTAAAGCCTGAATACCAAGATTCATGTCTTCTAGCTCATCGACTTCGCGTACGCAGCCGTAAACCACAATACCTTCCCACTCATTGTCTTCAGCAAGTAGGGCAATCTCAGCATCGATCAGCGCTTTACGCAGTGAGCCGCCACCATCGATTAACAACACACGTCCCAAACCATCTTGTTCTAATACGGAGCGAATTAAAGCATTGTCTTCAAAACACTTTAATGTCGTGATCTGTCCTGCGAAGGATGCACGTCCACCGAAGTTGCTGAACATTGGCTCCACGACATCAACTTGATCCAAATATATGTCGCACAGTGCTGAAGTGTTGTATTCCATTAGTATACCTTTTGAACAATGAGCTTACTTTGAGTATATCGGTGCTTGATCCCTTTGCAATGATTAGTCTCATTTAACTCAATAGAGTTTGAGCTACGACAACCCCTGCAAACAATAGGTTAGTGACCAGTGAACATTTCACTATCACGGGCATCATTGGTGCAATCTGTGCTGGCTTTTCGGTTTCCCAAACGGCCTTACCGTGCTTATAAACAATAATAATGCTCAGTAAAAACGGCAGGCTGATCCAGACCGGTTTTTCTTGAATCAGTAGGTAGATAGCGAAAGAGGCAAGGGCGAGCCCAAGCAGTGCAAAATGATAGTGTTTGGCTTTGCGCTGCCCTAGGCGAACAGCCATGGTGCGTTTGCCACATTCGCTGTCGTTTTCAATATCACGCATGTTGTTGATATTGAGCACCGCAACCGCCATCAAGCCGCAGCCCAATGCCGGAAGGAATAGGCTTGGTTCAACATGGCCAGTGTGTAAGAAATAAGTCCCTGAAACGCCTAACAAACCGAAGAAGATAAACACCGATAAGTCGCCAAGGCCAATATAACCATAAGGTTTATTGCCGACGGTGTAAGCGATGGCTGCAACAATGGCTAATACGCCCAACGCAATGAAAGATAAGATACTCTCAATCGAGGTTAAGGCATGAAAGATAAGAATCAGCCCAGCGAGCATGGTAAATACGATGTTGAGGATGATCGCTTGCTTCATGGTTTTCGCGGTCACCGCGCCAGATTGCATTGCACGTGTTGGCCCTAGACGGTTTTCGTTGTCTGTGCCTTTTACCGCGTCGCCATAGTCATTGGCTAAGTTCGACAGAATCTGTAATAGAGTGGCGGTTAAAAAAGCCAATAGTGCGATTGATAAAGAAAAATGACCACCAGCGAACGCTAAACTACTTCCTGTAAGAATAGAGACAAGTGCGAGAGGCAGAGTTTTTGGGCGTGCGGCATCAAGCCAAATCAGTAGAGATTGTTTCATCGTAGGTCTAATTCTTTGTAAGTCTTCGTTTCATACTGTGATTTGAGTATACGCCCATTTTTCGGGTAATAAAAAGCCCACTCGAAAGTGGGCCTTGAATTCGCTTATTAGCTGCTATTTCTTTGAGATAGAGCAATAAGTTGGAGTTTGGTGTGCTACAGGATGAAGCGGCTTAGGTCTTCGTCTTCTACGAGCTCGCCAAGCTTAGATATTACATAAGCTTCATCAATCACCAATTTGCTGCCTGCTCGGTCTGTTGCGTCGAATGAAATCTCATCCATTAGGCGTTCCATGACTGTGTGCAGACGACGCGCACCGATGTTTTCTGTGGTTTCGTTCACACGCCATGCTGCATCAGCAATTTGGTTGATGCCATCTTCAGTGAACTCAATGCCGACATCTTCTGTTTTCATCAGGGCAATGTACTGCTCTGTCAGTGATGCCTTTGGCTCAGTAAGAATACGTTTGAAATCATGTGCTGATAGTGCTTCAAGTTCAACACGGATTGGCAGGCGACCTTGCAGTTCAGGGATTAGGTCTGATGGCTTAGCCACTTGGAATGCACCTGAAGTGATAAACAAGATGTGGTCAGTTTTAACCATACCGTGCTTAGTTGATACTGTGCTGCCTTCGATAAGAGGGAGCAGGTCACGTTGAACACCTTCACGAGATACGTCTGGGCCAGAGCTGTCGCCACGCTTACAGATTTTGTCGATCTCATCGATGAATACGATGCCGTTGTTTTCAGCGTTGAAGATCGCGCTCTCTTTTAGCTCTTCCTGGTTCACAAGCTTCGCAGCTTCTTCTTCTGTTAGTGCTTTGAATGCGTCTTTGATTTTCATCTTACGCTTTTTCTTGGTGTCGCCAGCGAGATTTTGGAACATGTCTTGTAGCTGGTTAGTCATCTCTTCCATGCCTGGAGGTGACATGATTTCAACACCCATTTGTGGCGCCGCTACATCAACTTCAATCTCTTTGTCGTCTAGCTTACCTTCACGCAGTTTCTTGCGGAAAATCTGGCGAGTGTTTGAAGAGGTTGTGTCTTCAGTTGATTGCTCGTTCTGACCCCAAGCATCACGCGCTGGTGGTAGAAGGGCATCAAGAATACGTTCTTCAGCTTGTTCTTCAGCGCGGTATTGTACTTTTTCCATCGCTTGTTGATGTGTCATCTTAATCGCAACGTCCGTTAGATCACGGATGATGGTTTCAACTTCTTTACCTACGTAGCCCACTTCAGTGAACTTAGTCGCTTCTACCTTGATGAAAGGCGCGTTTGCTAGTTTCGCAAGACGGCGAGCAATTTCAGTTTTACCGACACCGGTTGGGCCGATCATCAGGATGTTTTTTGGTGATACTTCAACACGCAGACTTTCTTCAAGCTGCATACGACGCCAGCGGTTACGCAGAGCGATAGCCACTGAGCGCTTAGCGTTGTCTTGGCCGATAATGTGGCGATTGAGTTCGTGAACAATTTCGCGAGGAGTCATCTCAGACATGGTTTTTCCTTAATTCTTTAATCACTGTTGAATACAACGTTATTGATGGAAGCGGTCGTTACTCTGGCTTTGGCAGTTCAACGGTGCTTTCTAGTTCTTCAATAGTGTGGTGATGGTTGGTGAATACACAGATATCGCCCGCAATGTTCAGCGACTTTTCTGCGATTTCACGCGCATCTAAATCTGTATTTTCTAATAGTGCAGTGGCTGCTGCTTGAGCGAAGTTACCGCCCGAACCGATAGCAATCAGGTCGTTCTCTGGTTGAACTACGTCACCGTTACCTGTGATGATCAATGAAGCAGTTTCATCCGCTACTGCTAGCAGTGCTTCTAATTTACGTAGAGCACGGTCGCTACGCCAATCCTTCGCCAGCTCAACGGCAGCTTTGGTTAGGTGGCCTTGGTGCATTTGCAGCTTGCTTTCAAATTTTTCGAATAGCGTGAAAGCATCTGCGGTACCGCCAGCAAAACCAGCCAGTACTTTGTTGTTGTATAGGCGACGTACTTTACGGGCATTGCCCTTCATTACAGTATTGCCTAGAGATACTTGTCCATCACCCGCGATGACGACTTTATTATTACGACGTACAGATACAATGGTAGTCACGAGTAGGGCCTCTTAATATTTCTTATCTTTGGGTATAAAAAGTATATGAGGATGGTGCTCGGATAATTCAAGGAAGGTCGAGTGATGTCGCGCAACTTATCGGCGGAAGTTGTAAGGAAATTTGGCTAAAGGGTGTAGATAAAAGAAAACCTCCACAATGGGAGGCTTTCGGTGTTTGGTTTTCTGCTTCTGCTTCTGCTTCTGCTTCTGCGGCTAAATCTATAACTACTCGGTGTCTTTCCAAATAGCACAAGGTTCGATTTTCGCTCGCTGCAGCTTATGGCGATCTCGCTCTGCATCACGCTTCAATTTATATGGCCCTAGAACCACACGGTACCAGCTACTTCCATCTTTTTTGCGGATTGAACTTGAGATACCTTGGAAAGCAATATCCAACTTACGTGCTTCAGCTTGGCTTGAGGTTTTGTACGCGCCACATTGCATGATGTAAGGGATCTTCGAGATCTGTTGCTCTTTGGCTTTTACTTCAATCTCACGACTTGGCAAGGTTTCAACGTAATCCCACTTCTCCTCTGGAGGCGGCGGAATTACTTTTGCTGGTTTCGGCTTAGGCTTTGGTTTGGTTACCACTGGAGTCGGTGCTGGCGGCTCAGGATCATTACTCAATAGGTAAAGGCCGTAACCAAAACCACCGGCAAGGAGGATCGCCAAAAGACCACTACGCCATGGTTTACGGCGAGGGGCTTGTTTCTTGGTCGGTTTTTTTGTGCCACGACCGCGCTTTACATAATCTCTATTAGCCACAAGACAATTCAATAGTTGCTGATTCTGCTCTCATGGTAATCCAGATTGAGCGAGGATAACAGTGCAGAAATGGAAGCGGCACATCAAAATGTGCCGCAGAATTATAAGGATATTTCTTCAGATTAGATTCGAGGCGGCGCTGTACTACCTCGAACGACTAATTTGGCTTCAAGCAGACGCGACCCCGCTTGTACATCGTTGCCTTTAAGTACGTCGAGCATCATCAACATTGCTTGGCGTCCAATCTCATAACGAGGCTGAGAAATAGTGGTTAGCGGTGGATCGCAGTATTGAGCGAATTGGATGTCATCAAAGCCGACAATCGATAGGTCTTGAGGAACGCGTAAGCCTAATTTTTTCGCTTCTTGAATCGCGCCGATGGCCATCGCATCGTTATGACAGAAGATCGCTGTAGGTTGTTCAGGAAGAGCGAGTAATTGACGAACAGCTTGAGCGCCCGCTTCAAAGGTAAAGTCACCGACAGTGCTGTAGGCAGGATTCATTGATACTCCTGCACGACGTAGCGCTTGTTGGTAACCTTGTTGGCGGAATTTACACAGCGTTGCCGATATGGGCCCTGAGATTTGAGCGATACGTTTATGGCCTAACTGAGCTAGGTAGTTCACCGCTTCAAATGCTGAGGTCAGGTTATCGATGTGTACGGTAGGGAGTTCAAGCTCTGGGGCAAACTCACACGCCATCACCATCGGCGGTAAATTTTTTTGTTCAGGCTTACTGACATCAAACGGGTGGTCGGTGCCAAGTAGTAGCATGCCGTCAGCTTGTTTGGTGAATACTAAGTTAACAAATGAAGACTCACGCTTCTTCTGTTGGCCGCTATCACCCAGTAAAACGAGGTAGTCATTTTCTACTGCGGCATCTTCGATACCACGAATGATCTCTGCGAAATACGGGTCACAGATATCAGGAACAATAGTGATGATGGTTTTTGATTCGTTGCGACGTAAGTTTCTAGCTAATGTATTGGGTGAGTATCCAGCTTCAAGTACTGCTGTCTCAACTCGCTTACGAGTAGAAACCGAGACTTTTTCAGGGTTCATCAATGCACGTGATACCGTAGCTGTTGAAACGCCTGCTAGCTGGGCAACATCCTTCATTGTCGCCATAAATTAAACCCTCTTTTTAATTCCTTTGCTGCCTAAGTATCTAAGGCATGAATAATAAATATAATCGAATAGATATTGTGAAAGTGTTGCTAACACTTTTTTTATTGCAATATTTTATTCGTTTCACCCATGTAAAGTTACGGCTAGATTAACAAAAATCACATGACTAGTGTGAAGTTGCTCACGAGAAATATGAAATATTTGTGAACAAACTTATCATTAGTTTTAACCCAAGTGGGTTTAGCTCAGATCTTGCGGCTCAATATCGAGTGACCAACGGACTTTTTTCGCAGCGGGTAACATATTGATTGCTGGCTTGGCGCTCATTAATAGCTTTTGCATCAACGAGCGAGTCTGTGTTTGTAAAATAAGCTGCCAGCGCGATTTACCTGCTCGTTTGGCTAGTGGTGCAGGGGTTGGTCCTAGCACCATGCAATATTGGTCAAATAACGGATGCGATTCCAATGTGTGGCGCACTTGACGCAAAAACTCTTCCACTAAGCGAGTGTCATTGGCTTCCGCTCTAAACAAAGTCATGAAGGTATAAGGTGGCAACATCGCTTGTTTACGCTCTGCCAATGCAGTCTGAGCAAAGTGGTTGTAGTTTTTGTGCAGTAATGCCTGTAATAAGCCGTGTTCTGGATGGTGAGTTTGTAAGATAACTTCCCCCGGCTTACTAGCTCGTCCTGCTCGACCGGCGACTTGAGTAAACAATTGGGCCAATCGCTCAGAGGCGCGGAAGTCACTGCTATATAAAGAGGCATCAACGTCCAGCAACGCCACAAGTGTGACATCTGGGAAGTGGTGCCCTTTAGCAAGCATCTGTGTACCAATCAGAATTTGGTATTCACCTTTACGAATCGATTCTAACGCGCTTTCTAAACTGCCTTTGCGGCGAGTGCTGTCTCGGTCAATACGGATGGTTTTGTATTCAGGGAATAGCTGACCAAGTTGGGTTTCAAGTTGCTCTGTACCCACACCCACTGTTACTAAATTCGCTGAACCACAACCTTGGCAATGATGCACGATATGCTGCTGCGAGCCACAGTGGTGGCAGCGCATCTCATTGCTGTATTGATGATAGGTGTAGTAGGCATCACAACGCTTACATTCCGCTGTCCAACCACAATCGTGACACATTAATGCGGGAGAAAACCCACGACGATTGAGGAACAACATCACTTGGTTGCCTGCTTTGAGGTGTCTTTGCATTTCAGCAATCAACGACGCAGACAAGCCACTTTCTAGATATTCACCTTTAACGTCCAACACTTTATTGGTGGTCGGCAGCGCGACACCTGCACGAGAGGTCAGGGTGAGGTAACTGTATTTACCGATCTGAGCGTTGTGCAGCGTTTCAAAGGCCGGAGTCGCCGAGCCTAGCACAACCGGAATCTGCGCTTTATGAGCACGCATGATGGCAACATCACGAGCGTGGTAGCGTAGGCTATCTTGCTGCTTATAAGAGGCGTCGTGCTCTTCATCGACAATAATAATGCCCAGATCCGCGAACGGTGTGAACAGAGCTGAACGAGTACCGATCACAATGCCCGCTATTTTATCACGCGCCGATAACCAAGCATTTAGTCGCTCAGAATCGTTTAAACCAGAATGGATAACCTCAACTGGAACATTAAAGCGTCGCTTAAAGCGGTTAATCGTTTGAGGGGTTAGACCGATCTCGGGCACTAACACTAACGCTTGTTTACCTTGGTCGAGAATCGGCTTGATCATATTCAGGTAGACTTCGGTCTTACCTGAGCCAGTTACACCCTCTAGCAAGAAGCAACCAAAGTCGGTTTGACTATTTACTGTCGCTATTGCTATAGCCTGTTCTTCATTGAGTTTTGGCTTATCTTGATCGTTTTCGAGCTCAACTGGCCACGGTTGGCGCTTCGGCTTTTTCTCTACTGATTCAACCCAGCCTTTCTCTTCCAACGTCTTAAGTACCGCGCTGCCCACTTCTTCATCAATGAATTCTTGATGGGGAACTGGGCCGTGCTCAAGCATGTGCATTACTTTGGCTTGTTTGACGGCACGGCCAAAGCCCTGCATCAGTTGATCTCTACCTGATGGGGTCAGTTGCCATTCAACAAGCGTCGCGAAATCGGCCGCTTTGCCTTTTCGTAAGGCGCTTGGTAGTGCGTTGGCCAAGGTTTCACCTAGTGGATACTGATAGAACTGGCTGCACCATACCAAGAGTGAGTAGACCGATTCCGGCCAAACGGGTTGGTTGTCTAGTAAGGCTTTGATGGGCTTGAGTTTGTCTAACTCGAATTCAGATTCGTTAACCAGAGCCGTAACAATGCCTGTTAAGGTTTGTCGTCCAAAAGGCACAGAGACTCGACCGCCAATAATCGGAAATAGGTGGCTAGGAATCTTGTAATCGAACTGCTTGTCGAGTGGAACAGGCAGTGCCACACGGGCAATCATTGGACGCATAAAGGGACGGCTTTATCTGAATTGACGAGAGCGAACAGTCTAATGGATAAGGGCGTTAAATTCGAGGAGCAGTTTAGATGACAGAGCTTACTTGAGGCTTGAATGCTACTGGAGCCAGAAAATAACGCTTAATAGAAGGTTTAAGGACAGTGTTGGTGAAAAATGTATCAAATCAGTTGATCCTACCTCACAGATTCATTACTATACTGCGCCTTAAAGGTATGGCTTTATCGCGGTCTAGTGATGCAGCGGTGTCTTTATTTATTTTTTAACTACGTGTGGTGTCCGGCTTAGAATCGGATGGCGACGCGGCCTAATTGAGGTTTTCCCATGAAAGTTGGTATCCACCCAGAATACAAAGCAGTTTCTGCAACTTGTTCTTGCGGCAACACATTTGAGTTCAACTCAACGCTAGCAAAAGAATCAATCCACCTAGACGTATGTGACAAATGTCACCCGTTCTACACTGGTAAGCAACGTATCGTAGATACAGGCGGCCGTGTTGATCGCTTCAACAAGCGTTTCGGTGCTCTTTCTAGCAAGAAGTAATTCTCGCTATTTAGACATAAAAAGGACACTTCGGTGTCCTTTTTTGTTGCCTGAAATTTGAAAAAATACTGAATCGTATTTCATTATTAGGTCATTTAAAGTGGTAGGTTACTGGCGTAAATTTTATTTCATCGCTTACCCCAACACTCCTTCCTCGAAATTCGCTCTAAAGTTGAGCTAGCGACAGTAATTTCAACTGCCCACTGGTCTTATTAGTAGTGAAATCTCGTTTTTTAATGATACAGATGCTTCAACCACCTAGGAACTTTGAAGTACATCCATTAACATGAACAAGATCCCCCAAATAATAATATCCTAGGAACCTACACCTATGTCTGAAGACAGCCGCCAAGATCAATCCCCTCAAGAATTATCGCCTCAAGAACAATTCCGTCAGCAAGCTCTTGATTATCATGAGTTCCCAATTCCAGGCAAAATTGCCGTAGAACTGACGAAGCCTGCAAACTCTGCAGAAGACCTAGCACTGGCATACAGCCCTGGCGTAGCTGAGCCTGTTCGCGAGATCGCACAGAATGTCGATAACGTTTATAAGTACACAGGTAAAGGCAACATGGTTGCAGTTATCTCTAACGGTACTGCAATTCTTGGCTTAGGTAATCTTGGTCCTATTGCTTCTAAACCAGTTATGGAAGGTAAAGCGCTCCTGTTTAAGCGTTTTGCTGGTTTAGATTCTATTGATATTGAAGTAAAACACCGCACAATCGATGAGTTCGTTGATACGGTTGCGAATATCGCAGATACATTTGGTGGTATTAACCTAGAAGACATCAAAGCACCAGACTGTTTTGAAATCGAGCGTCGCCTGATTGAGCGTTGTGATGTACCTGTTTTCCATGATGATCAACACGGTACTGCGATTGTAACGGCAGCGGGTATGCTTAACGCGATCGAGCTTCAAGGTAAGAAACTGGAAGAGTGTAAGATCGTTTGTTTAGGTGCTGGCGCAGCAGCGGTTGCTTGTATGGAGCTACTGATTAAGTGTGGCGCTCAGCGTGAGAAGATCTACATGCTTGACCGTAAAGGTGTGATCCACACTCGTCGTGATGACTTGAATGAATACAAAGAGCTGTTCGCAAATAACACCGACAAGCGCACGCTTGAAGATGTTATCGAAGGCGCTGACCTGTTCTTGGGTGTATCGGGTCCTAATCTGCTACCAGCTAAGGCACTTACGCTGATGGCTGATAAGCCTGTTGTGTTTGCATGTTCAAACCCAGATCCAGAGATCAAACCTGAGCTTGCACATGAAGTTCGTTCTGACCTAATCATGGGTACTGGCCGTAGTGATTACCCTAACCAAGTAAACAACGTACTTTGTTTCCCATTCATTTTCCGTGGTGCACTAGACGTGCGTGCGAGCGAAATCAATGACGAAATGAAGCTAGCGGCGGTTAAAGCGATTCGTGAACTAGCAAAAGAAGAAGTTCCAGCTGAAGTACTGGCAGCTGCGGGCGAGACTGCACTGGAGTTCGGTAAGGGTTACATCATTCCTAAGCCAATGGACCCGCGTCTGCTTCCTCGTGTTGCAAAAGCAGTTGCTGAAGCGGCTGTTGAGTCTGGCGTTGCTCGTATTGAGATGCCTGCTAACTATATGGCTTAATGCCTCAGTAGCTCAGTAGCTCAGTAGCTTAATAGCTGTTGCTCTATTGAGCGAAAAGAATAATAAAAAACCGACTCATAGGAGTCGGTTTTTTTATGTCTATCATTTACAGCGCAGCTACAGATAACGTAGTGGGTGATGTGACAAATAGGGTTCAGCTATAGCGAATCAATAATGAAGGCGGTGACTGAGTTGTTTTTATTCTTCGTCAAACGCTTCGAACTCGATGCCCATCTCTGTCATCAGTTTTTTGACTTCAGTCGGGATGTCGTCTGGACGATCTTTACGAAGGTCTTCATCCGTTGGCAGTGGTTGGCCTGTGTACGCATGTAGAAAGGCTTCGCACAGTAGCTCACTGTTTGTTGCATGGCGTAGGTTATTGATCTGGCGGCGAGTGCGCTCGTCAGTAAGAACCTTTAACACTTTTAGAGGGATAGAAACTGTAATTTTCTTTACTTGTTCGCTTTTCTTTCCATGCTCAGCATATGGGCTTATGTATTCACCATTCCAGTCGGCCATTGCGTACCTTCATTACTTTAGTTGTTAGAATAAATTAATAGTGCTGATTTTAGCGGGATTTACTGCCATAAGTAAAGACATATAGACGTCCAGAAGTGTTGACGTCTCACGTTTATGAAAGTAAAGTGAGTAACATATATCTAACACAGCCACAAAATGCCGACAAGCAGCTGTGATTCTCAGACGCAAAACTTGTAAGGAAGCACCTATGAGCAGCCGGAAGCCAGCAACCATCGCAGTACGTACTGGCATCGAGTCAGACACGCAACACCATGCCGTTGTCCCACCTATTTATCTTTCGACTAACTATGGGTTTCCCGCTTTTGGTGAAGTGCCAAAGTATGATTATACCCGTTCTGGTAACCCAAACCGCGGTCTATTAGAAACGGCACTGTTTGAGCTTGAATCAGGCAAAGGCGCGGTTGTCACTAACTGCGGTACGTCGGCACTTAACTTATGGGTATCCGCTTTCTTAGGTGGCGATGATCTTATTATTGCACCGCACGACTGCTATGGCGGTACTTACCGTCTGTTTAACACACGCTCACTCAAAGGTGACTTCAAAGTTCTGTTTGTTGATCAATCGGATCAAGCTGCACTGGATGCGGCGATCGCGCTTAAGCCAAAGTTAATCTTAATCGAAACGCCATCGAATCCATTGGTTCGTGTGGTTGATATTGCAGAAACTTGCCGTAAAGCGAAAGAAGTAGGTGCTCTGGTTGCTGTCGACAACACGTTTTTGACGCCTGTGTTCCAAAAGCCTTTAGAGCTGGGTGCGGATTTTGTTATCCACTCAACCACTAAATACATCAACGGACACTCAGATGTTATTGGCGGCGTTGTGGTCACTAAAACTGAAGAGCACGCTGAAGAGCTAGCATGGTGGGGTAACTGTATTGGTGCAACCGGCACACCATTTGATAGCTACATGACGCTACGTGGTATTCGTACGCTAGGTGCACGTATGCGCGTTCACGAAGAGAGCTCACGTGAAATTCTGACGGCTCTGCAACAACAAGATCTGGTGGGTACGATTTACCACCCAAGCCTTCCTGAACATCCGGGTCACGAGATCGCGAAGAAACAGCAGTTGGGCTTTGGTTCCATGCTGAGCTTTGAATTTTCGGGATCTTTTGAAGCACTTAAATATTTTGTGGATAAATTAGAGCTATTTTCTTTGGCTGAATCATTGGGCGGTGTTGAAAGCCTGATTTGTCACCCAGCGTCGATGACTCACCGTGCTATGGGCGAAGAAGCCTTAGCAGAAGCGGGTGTTTCTCAACAATTATTGCGCCTTTCTGTTGGCCTTGAAGATGCAGAAGACTTGATTGATGATCTCAAGCAAGCGTTTGAAAAAACACAAGGCTTTATCGCAGAAGGGGAGGTTTAATAATGACAACCTTTCGCCAGCTACATAAATTTGGTGGCAGCAGTTTAGCGAACCCTGAGTGTTACCAACGCGTGGTCAATATTCTTAGAGAATACTCGTCAGCTACTGACTTGGTCGTGGTATCGGCTGCGGGTAAAACAACTAACCGCTTGATTGAGTTTGTTGAAGCGCTCGACAAAGATGGTCGTATTGCGCATGAATGTCTACAAACCCTTCGTCAGTTCCAGCTTGAGCTGATTGAAGCGCTGCTTGAAGGTGAGTCTGCGGCTCAGCTAACGGCCACTATTCAACAAGAATTTACTGCTTTAGGTGAGCTAACTGCTCCTCTAAGCGAATCGCAAAAAGCACAGGTGTTAGGACTCGGTGAGGTTTGGTCTTCACGTTTGTTAGCCGCTCTGTTGTGCCAACATGACTTACAAGCAGTTGCTCAAGATGCGCGTGCCTTTTTACGTGCAGAAGCGGGTGCTCAACCCGAAGTGGATCGCGCGCGTTCTTATCCTCTGATTAAAGAAGTTTTGGCTCAGCATACGCATTGCCGAGTGGTGATTACGGGCTTTATGGCTCAGAACTGCGAAGGTGAAACAGTACTGCTTGGTCGTAACGGTTCAGATTATTCAGCAACCGTGATTGGTGCTTTGGCTGAAGTTGAACGTGTGACGATTTGGAGTGACGTGGCGGGCGTTTACAGCGCTGACCCTCGTTTGGTTTCGGATGCGTGTTTGTTGCCTCTGCTTCGCCTTGATGAAGCGAGTGAACTCGCTCGTCTGGCGGCTCCAGTGCTCCATAGCCGAACACTACAGCCTGTGGCTCAAAGTGCTATGGATCTCAGCTTGCGCTGCAGCTACCAGCCGGAGGCGGGCTCTACACAAATTGAGCGTGTACTGGCATCGGGTCGCGGCGCAAAAATTATTACCTCTTTGGATGAAGTTCTGATCGTTCAGCTGACCTTTGGTCATGGCCATGATTTTGACCGCTTAGAAAGTGAAGTCCTTGAAGGCCTTAAGCGAGCTCAACTTGAGCCGCTTGCTTATGAGCTTGAACCGGATCAGCACTGCTTGCGCCTTGCCTACACGGAAGAGATTGCTGGTGGTGCGTTGGAATATCTACAAGACCACGCGATTGAAGCGGAAATTAAGCTTAAAGAAGGCTTCTCTCTGATTGCAGCAGTGGGTGCTGGTGTGACTAAGAACCCGAACCATTGCTACGGTTTCTACCAGCAGCTTAAGAGCTCGCCGGTTGAGTTCATTTCAGAAGCGAACTCTGGCTTAAGCTTGGTGGCTGTGATTCGTAAGAGTGAAACATCAAGTCTAGTGAAAGGCATTCACTCTCAACTGTTCCAAGCACAAAAGCGTGTTGCGATTGCCTTGTGTGGTAAGGGCAACATTGGTTCAAGTTGGTTAAGCTTGTTTGCTGAGCAAAAAGCGGAACTTGAAAAGCGCCGTGGGATGAACTTTGAATTGGTTGCGGTTGTTGATAGCCAAACTTATTGGTTCGACGATCATGGCATTGATGCGACTTCTGTGAGCAAGCGCTTTGATGATGAAGCGATTGCCAACAATGGTAACGACTGGTTAGAGCGTTTGGGTTCTATTCAGGGGTACGATGAAGCTGTAGTACTCGATGTAACTGCAAGCCCTGTGCTTGCTGCAAAGTACCTGAAAATTGCACAACAAGGTATCCACCTGATCTCGGCTAACAAGGTGGCTGGCTCTGCATCAAGCGAGTATTACCATCAAGTACAAGATGCTTTCGCTAAGATCAGCCGTCATTGGTTGTACAACGCGACAGTGGGTGCTGGTTTACCTATCAACCACACTGTGCGAGACCTGCGTGAGAGCGGGGACGATATCATTGCTCTGTCTGGTATTTTCTCTGGCACTTTGTCTTGGTTGTTTCAACAGTTTGATGGCACGGTGCCATTCAGCGAGCTGGTTGACTTAGCGTGGCAACAAGGCCTGACGGAACCGGATCCTCGTGCTGATCTGGATGGCTCAGACGTGATGCGTAAGTTGGTGATTCTGGCTCGTGAATCGGGGTTAGATATTGAGCCTGAAAACGTCAAAGTAGAATCATTGGTACCTGAAGAATTACAAGATCTGTCAGTGGATGACTTCTTTGATAAAGCTTCTGTACTGAGTGAAGAGTTGGCCGAGCGTTTAGAGAAAGCGCAGTCTCAACAGAAGGTTCTTCGTTACGTAGCGCGTTTAGAGAAGAATGGTAAGGCAACGGTAGGCGTTGAAGCGTTATCTAAAGAACACGCTCTGGCGAACTTACTGCCTTGCGACAACATCTTTGCGATTGAGAGCAAATGGTACAAAGATAATCCATTGGTTATTCGTGGCCCAGGTGCTGGTCGTGAAGTGACAGCTGGTGCAATTCAGTCTGATTTAAACAGAATGTCTAGCCTGTTTTAATACTTAGAGCGGTTGGTTTAATACTTAGAGCGATTGGCTTAATAGTCAGATCAATTGCTTTAATACTCAGATTAATTGTTTAAATGCGTAAATAGCATACTATCCACTAAGATAAATAAGGCTGAAAGCACGATGTGTTTTCAGCCTTTTTTCTACATTATTTCTTCTTTGCGACCCACCTATCGGCTTGAGCTTTTCTCACTATCTACTTGAAAAAAATTCATAATGGATCTGTTGACATTAAATCGTATTCAATTCATTCTGGAGACATATAGACGTCTAAACGTCGCTAGGGATTTGAGATTATTTAGTGGTTGCTTTTGCCACAGGGAGAGTAAGATGGGATACACACACGCAAGTCATATCGACGCTTTAAATCAGAATATTGCAGAGCTTTCTGACAACATCAATGTGTCATTTGAATTTTTCCCACCAAGCAGTGAGAAGATGGAAGAGACCCTGTGGAATTCTGTTCACCGTCTTAAAACACTTCAACCTAAATTTGTATCAGTAACCTATGGTGCAAACTCGGGTGAGCGTGATCGTACCCACTCAATCATTAAAGAAATTAAGAACCAAACAGGCTTAGTTGCTGCACCACACTTAACGTGTATTGATGCTAGCCGCGAAGAGCTGATTCAAATTGCCGACGATTACTGGGCAAATGGCATTGAAAGTATTGTTGCGTTGCGCGGTGATATTCCAGCAGGCGGTGGTGCGCCAGATATGTATGCGTCTGATTTAGTCGAGCTGCTTAAATCTCGTCACGACTTTGATATATCAGTAGCGGCATTCCCTGAGGTTCACCCTGAAGCAAAAAGCGCTCAATCTGATCTTATTAACCTAAAGCGTAAAGTGGATGCGGGTGCAAACCGTGCAATCACTCAGTTCTTCTTCGATGTCGAAAGCTACTTACGTTTTCGTGACCGTTGTGTGGCGGCTGGCGTTGACGTAGAGATTGTACCGGGTATCTTGCCGGTTTCTAACTTCAAGCAAGCGTCTCGTTTTGCTGCGATGAATAACGTAAAAGTACCAGGTTGGATGGCGAAGCAGTTCGAAGGCTTGGATGATGATCCAACAACTCGTCAGTTAGTCGGTGCTAGCCAAGCGATCGATATGGTTCGTACGCTAAGCCGTGAAGGTGTGAAAGATTTCCACTTTTACACGCTAAACCGTGCAGAAATGACTTATGCACTTTGCCATACGCTAGGTGTTCGCCCACAGGTTGCTGCGCTTTAAGCAAAGTCTAGAAGTAAAGCCTAAGCGCTTATAAAAGCTTCTGGCAGTAACATTTCAAATCCTATAGATACAAAAAAGGCTTGGACTCTAAGAGTTCAAGCCTTTTACTTTTCTAGTTTCTAGTTTCTAGTTTCTAGTTTCTAGTTTCTAGCTTAACTTAAGCAAGAGCGCCAAGTTCAAGCAGTACTTCGTCAGCCCATACAATCCATGCTTCACGGATCAGTAGGTTACGACGAAGCGTTAGACGCTCTAGGCGTGCTTGCTTGTCTAGTGTAGATGGCGTTGCGTAGTAAGCCGCTTCGATTTCTTTGTAGTGAGAAACCAGTTTGCGAGACTCTTCTACTAGTTCAGCAAGTTGTACACGGTACGCATCAGAAGGTTGTACAGCACAAGCGATTAACTTAGCTGAGAACTCGTCACGAACGGTTGGGTGTGCAGTTGGTTGTTCAAACCATTCACCTAGCGCGCCACGGCCAGCATCGGTGATAGAGTAAACTTTACGATCAGGTTTGCCTTCTTGAGGCTCAAGTACGCAAGTTACCTGGTCGTTCTGAGCCATTTTATTTAGCTCGCGGTAAACTTGTTGGTGGCTAGCTTTCCAGAAGTAACCAATGCTTGCGGAGAATTCTTTTGTGATATCGTAACCAGTAGCATCGCGTGTACTTAAAACGGTTAAAATTACGTGTGGTAATGACATGTCTGAAATCCAAATGGTAAACAGTAAACAAATACTTGAACAACAAGTGTGCTTCTATGGCACGTTATATTGGTTATGTTCAAGTAGCACCAACTCAATCGTTGGTTATGTCACCTTACAAAGCCGTTTATCACCTAGGTTGACCAGTTTATTGGTCGAGTGCCGCAGATTATTATTTTGGAGTGTTTCTGCAGCGGAGCAGTAGTATATCTAAATAATAAGCATAAAGTAGAATACATGGACAAAATAACCCAAAAAACTGACAAAATACTCACTAGTGGTCATTTGGCAAAATAAAAAGGCCGCCAATGGCGACCTTTTGTTTGTTTTGTAGATGGAATCACTAATTAACCAGTGTTTCGCATACCTGCTGCAATACCTGCAATCGTCACCATTAGCGCTTCTTCTAGCTCTGCTGGTGGTGTTTCACACTTACGAGTACGGTAAAGCAGTTCCGCTTGAAGCATGTTTAGTGGCTCAACATAGATGTTACGCAGACGAATTGACTCAAGTCCCCAAGGGTCGCTTTGCATCAAGTTCTCGTTATTTTCTACATTTAGCACCGCTTTGATGTCTTTTTGCAGCTGTTCACGCAGTAACTCACCCAGAGGTAATAGCTCTTCGTCAACAAGTCGCTGGTCGTAGTACTTAGCGATTTCCATGTTGCACTTCGAGTACACCATTTCCAACATACCTAGACGAGTCGAGAAGAATGGCCATTCACGACACATCTCTTCAAGTAGCGCTTGATGGCCTTGATCGACAGAGTATTGAATCGCTTCACCAGCGCCTAACCATGCAGGAAGTACCAAACGGTTTTGGCTCCATGAGAAGATCCATGGGATCGCACGTAGGCTTTCTACGCCGCCGTTCGGGTTACGTTTCGCAGGACGAGAACCAAGAGGTAACTTGCCTAACTCTAGCTCTGGCGTCGCTTGGCGGAAGTAAGGAACAAACTTCTCTTCACCACGAACGACGTTGCGGTAAGCTTCGCAAGATACTTCAGACAGCACTTCCATTAGGTCGCGCCATTCTTGTTTTGGCTCTGGTGGTGGCAGAAGGTTCGCTTCTAGAATAGCACTTGCGTATAGGTTGAAGCTATTAACTGCAACATCTGGCAAGCCAAGTTTAAAGCGGATCATTTCGCCTTGTTCAGTTACACGTAAGCCGCCTTTCAAGCTTTTAGGTGGCTGAGAAAGAAGAGCTGCGTGCGCTGGCGCACCACCACGACCAACCGTACCACCACGACCGTGGAATAGAGTCAGTTCAATGCCTTCTTCTTCACAAGCCTTAACTAGCTTGTCCATTGCATCGTATTGCGCCCAGCCTGCAGACATTACACCGGCATCTTTAGCTGAGTCAGAATATCCGATCATCACCATTTGGTGGTTCTGGATAAAGCCACGGTATAAATCGATGCTCATTAGCTGTTTCATTACCGCTTCTGAGTTGTTCAAGTCGTCTAGCGTTTCGAACAATGGACATACGTCCATGCGGTACGGGCAACCACATTCTTGTAGAAGCAAATGTACAGCCAATACATCCGACGCAGTACGAGCCATAGAGATCACGTAAGCACCAAAGGCTTCTCGAGGTTGAGCAGCAACGACCTTACAGGTGTCTAAAACCTCTTTGACCTGCTCAGATGGCTCCCAGTCGCGTGGTAACAGTGGGCGCTTTGAGCTTAATTCATTGGTTAAGAAAGCAACCTTATCTTGCTCGCTCCATTGGTCGTAATCACCAATGCCTAGGTAGCGAGTCAATTCAGATAGCACATCTGAGTGACGAGTACTTTCTTGACGAACATCGAGACGAACCAAATGCACGCCGAATGCTTTTAGGCGGCGTAGCGTATCAAGTAGAGAACCGTCCGCGATTACGCCCATGCCACATTCGTGCAGTGATTGGTAACATGCGTAAAGTGGTGTCCAAAGTTGGTCTATGTTCTGGAGAGTTTCTTTCTTCGGTACTTCTGCGTCATGCAGTTTTGCATCAAGCACTTTTAGCGTGTTGTTGAGCAGAGTACGTAGGCTCTTCAGGATTGCACGGTAAGCTTCGTGCTCATCGCCAGCCAATTCACGAACGGCATCATTACACTTGGTCATCGACAGTTCGGTAATCAACTCGTTCACGTCACCTAGGTATAGATCAGCGGCTTTCCAGCGAGACAGACGCAGTACTTCTTTAGTGATGGTGTGCGTTACGAATGGGTTACCATCGCGGTCACCACCCATCCAAGATGAGAAATGAACAGGGCGCGCATCAATTGGCAGGCCTTCACCAAGGTAACCTTTTAATCGACCATCCATTTCACGTAGGAAATCAGGCACAGCTTCCCAAAGTGAGTTTTCGACAACCGCAAAGCCCCACTTAGCTTCATCAAGTGGCGTTGGGCGCTGCTGACGAATTACATCAGAGTGCCAACCTTGAGCAATAAGTTGCTCTAGGCGGCGTTCGGTTTTCACACGCTCTTTGTGTGATAGGTCGCTTAATTCTAATTTAGACAGACACTCGTTGATCTTTACCAGCTTGTTGATCATGGTGCGACGAGTGATTTCTGTTGGGTGTGCAGTCAGAACGAGTTCAATGTTCAGGTCGCGAACGGCTTGAGCCGCGTCTAGCTTGCTGATGTCATTCTGATTTAATTTGGAAAATAGAGATTGCAGCACATCTGGTTCACAAACATGCTCCTCACAGTGGCGAGAGATCGTATGGTATTGCTCTGCCATGTTGGTGAGGTTGAGAAATTGGTTAAATGCACGAGCAACAGGAGTGAGTTGTTCGTTCGGCAGGTTTTTGATTTCTTCAACTAGGCTGTCACGGTCAGCTTTGTTGCCTGCGCGGGCGGATTTGGAAAGTTTACGGATAGTCTCCACTTTCTCTAAGATAACGTCACCATGTGCATCTTGGATTGTGTTACCTAGCAAGCGTCCTAGCATGCTTACGTTACTCTTGAGAGCGGCGTATTTCTCGTTCATTGTCATCCTGCCTCGTAAAAAAATTACATCCATTGTTCCTTGTTAAGTACACAATCTAGCGAAAAGTGCTGTATCTAGTCAAATAAAGCATTCTAAGTTTGCAATTATTAGGTTTAAAAATGCGGGAGAAGTAAATTTTTCAAAACTTAGGGAAAAAGTGAAATTTAATTACAAGATCGGGCTGTGTCAGGGATAACAGAATAAAAGCCACCTTTTCGGGTGGCTTTTATATGAAAATATCGGAAGGAAAGTAATAACTAGAAACAATATTTACGGATCGATTTACTCAGAACATCAATTGTAGGGTCAATAAAATCGAAGCTTAAGAACTCATCCGGTTGGTGAGCTTGGTCGATTGAGCCTGGGCCTAACACTAAGGTTGGACATAACTCCTGAAGGAAAGGTGCTTCAGTACAATAGTTCACAGTTTGAGATTCGGTTTCACACACTGATTCCATGCCACCGATAAATGGATGATCGTGCTGACATTCGTAACCCGGAATCGGCTCATGCAGGGGAGTAATCTCAATCCTGCCCGGCCATTTTGCTTCTACTTCCTTGAGCGCGCTGCGTAGCATGTTATCCAAACCATCTAAGCTGATGCCCGGTAAAGGACGAACGTCGTAGTGTAATTCACAACAACCACAGATTCGGTTAGCGCTATCTCCTCCGTGAATATGCCCAAGATTTAGAGTAGGGCTTGGAATCGCGAAACCCGGGTGATGGTACTCTTTGACTAACTTGTCACGCAGCTGCATTAAAGCAAACAGCACTTCATGCATGATCTCGATGGCGTTAACGCCTAATGCAGGATCAGAAGAGTGACCTGATTTACCCGTTACTCGCACAGCATTAGCGACGTGACCTTTATGACCGCGAATAGGCACTAGGCTGGTCGGCTCACCAATAATGCAGTAGTCCGGTTTAAACGGCGCATTTTCAGTGAAATGACGTGCACCTAGCATAGTGGTTTCTTCGTCACACGTAGCTAAAACATAAAGCGGCTTGGTTTGCTTGCTCCAATCCATTTTCTTAGCAGCTTCATAAACGAAGGCAAAAAAGCCTTTCATATCGGCGGTGCCTAATCCGTAGAAGCGGTTGTTGTGTTCTGTCAATGCGTGAGGGTCGAAGTTCCAACGTCCTTCATCGAATGGCACGGTGTCGCTGTGTCCTGCAAGCAATAAGCCCCCTTCGCCAGAACCCATCTTTGCGACCATATTATGCTTGCCGGGTTCGACTTCCACGACCTCAACGCTAAAGCCTACGTCTTTAAACCATTGAGCCATTTTTTCGATCACTTTCTCGTTGCCATGATCCCAGCTTGGATCTGTTGAGCTAATGGAGTCGGTGGAAATTAGGCCTTTATAGACCTCAAGGAAACTCGGTAATTGCATAATATCTTCACTTCTACTATTGACAGGAAAACCATAAGTCGGTAAAAAACATATTAAATCATATTTAATGCATAAGAAATCAAATATAGCTAAAAATTAAGTATGAATAGTCAAATTTGAAATATAACTTACCTCAAGAATGGATGTGTTGAGATGTTGAAAACCACGATCATTGGTGCAAGCGGCTATACAGGAGCAGAACTGGCTCTAATGATAAACAGACACCCTGAGCTCACGCTATCAGGTTTATATGTCTCAGCCAATAGTGTAGATGCGGGCAAACCTATCGCTGCACTGCACGGTAAGTTAGCTGGCCTGATTGATATGCCAGTACAACCTTTAACAAATCCGGAAGAAGTGGCTAAACAGTCTGATGTGATTTTTCTAGCAACGGCACACGAAGTCAGTCACGACCTAGCGCCCATTTTTCTAGAGAACGATTGCCAAGTTTTCGACCTATCGGGTGCATTCAGAGTTAAAGGTGAAAACTTCTATCAAGAGTTTTACGGTTTTGAACATCAACACGAACAATGGCTAGACAAAGCGGCTTACGGTTTAGCGGAATGGAACGAACAAGAAATAAAAGAAGCTCAGCTTGTTGCGGTAGCGGGTTGTTACCCAACGGCATCACAACTGGCGATTAAGCCTTTGGTTGAAGCCAAGTTACTTGATGAGAACCAATGGCCAGTGATTAACGCAACCAGCGGTGTGACTGGTGCAGGCCGCAAGGCGACCATGGTTAACAGCTTCTGCGAAGTGAGCCTGCAAGCTTATGGCGTCTTCAATCACCGTCATCAACCTGAAATGGTCGCACATTTAGGATGTGATGTGATTTTCACCCCGCACCTCGGCAACTTTAAGCGTGGCATTTTAGCGACCATTACCATGAAACTGGCTGACGGTGTGACAGAACAACAGATACAAGATGCCTTCGAGCAAGCTTATCAAGGTAAGCCAGCCGTGAGATTGCTCGAAGAGACATTGCCAAGAATTCAAGATGTAGAACAGACACCTTTCTGCGATTTAGGCTGGAAGGTACAAGGTCAGCACATCATCGTTGTTTCGGCGATTGATAACTTGTTAAAGGGTGCATCTAGCCAAGCGATGCAGTGTTTAAATTTACGTTATGGTTTTGCGCCATTAACTGCGTTAGTGTAAGGGAATCTAGATATGAGCCTTAATAATCAACCATTAATCATAAAGTTAGGTGGCGCTGCGCTATCTTGTGGTGAAACACTTAGCAAGTTATTTGGTGCGATTTCAGCTTACCAACAACAGGCACAGCGACCAATCGTGATTGTTCACGGCGGCGGTTACCTTGTTGATGATTTGATGAATAAGTTGAACCTCGAAACAGTTAAGAAAGAGGGGCTACGTGTTACTCCTTATGATCAGATCCCTGTTATCGCTGGCGCGCTAGCGGGCACGGCCAACAAACTACTTCAAGGTCAGGCAATTAAAGACGGTATCAATGCCGTTGGTTTGAGCCTTGCAGATGGTGGTTTATGCAAAGTGAGCGAACTGAACCCTGAACTGGGCGCGGTAGGAAAAGCGGAGCCGGGCGACTCAACCGTTCTGCAAGCGATTCTTAATACGGGCGCACTGCCAATCATTAGCTCAATTGGTCTGACTGAGCAAGGCCAACTGATGAACGTCAATGCAGACCAAGCTGCTGTAGCTGTAGCTGGCGCGCTTGATGCTGAATTGGTACTGCTTTCTGATGTAAGCGGTGTGTTGGATGGCAAAGGTCACCTGATTCCAAGCCTTAATCAACAACAAGCTGATGACCTTATTACAGGCAAAGTGATTACCGATGGCATGATCGTTAAGGTTCAAGCCGCACTAGAAGCCGCTAACGACCTTGGACGACCAATCGAAGTTGCCACTTGGCGATACCCAGAAAAGCTAACACAGCTGTTTTCAGGTAAAAGCATAGGAACGCAGTTTTTACCTCAGTAGACCTCACAACGAGTTACTACTTAAAGAATTTAGACAAATAAATTTAACACATAATAATGAAGTCATTTCCAACGCTGACCGCCATGTGCAGTATGGAAACTAGGAGAAAGAAAATGAGCAAAGTTAACGTAAAGAAAGTTGTAGTAGCCTACTCTGGCGGTCTAGACACATCAGTAATTATTCCATGGTTGAAAGAGAACTATGATTGCGAAGTTATCGCATTTGTTGCAGATGTAGGCCAAGGCGATGAAGAGCTGATTGGTATTGAAGAGAAAGCAAAAGCATCTGGTGCTTCTGAGTGTTACATCGCTGACCTTAAAGAAGAGATGGTGGCAGATTACATCTACCCAACACTAAAAACGGGTGCTTACTACGAAGGCAAATACTTGTTAGGTACTTCAATGGCTCGTCCAATCATTGCGAAAGCTCAGGTTGAAGTTGCACGTAAAGTAGGTGCAGACGCACTGTGTCACGGCTGTACAGGTAAGGGGAATGACCAAGTTCGTTTTGAAGGTGCATTTGCTGCCCTCGCACCAGACCTACACGTAATTGCGCCTTGGCGTGAATGGGATCTAGTGAGCCGTGAAGAGTGTCTAGACTACCTAGCTGAGCGTAACATCCCTTGTACCGCTTCTCTAACTAAGATTTACTCGCGTGATGCAAACGCATGGCACATCTCTACAGAAGGTGGCGTACTAGAAAATACATGGAATGCCCCTGATGAAGATTGCTGGGCTTGGACTGTAGACCCAGAGCAAGCGCCAAACGAATCTGAAACAGTGACGCTTAAAGTTGAAAAAGGTGAAGTGGTTGCGGTTGACGGCGAAACAATGACGCCATACAACGCGCTGGTTTACCTAAACGAGAAAGGTGCTAAACACGGTGTTGGTCGTATCGATATCGTAGAGAACCGTCTTGTTGGTATGAAGTCTCGTGGTTGTTACGAAACTCCAGGTGGCACAATCATGATGGAAGCACTGCGTGCAGTAGAGCAACTGGTTCTTGATAAAGCAGCATTTGAATTCCGTGAAGAGCTAGGTGTTAAAGCTTCTCACCTTGTATACGATGGTCGTTGGTTCACTCCGCTATGTAAGTCAATTCTTGCGGCAACAGAAGAACTAGCACAAGACGTTAACGGCGAAGTGGTTATCAAACTTTACAAAGGCCATGCAACGGTGACTCAGAAGCGTTCTGACAACAGCCTGTACTCAGAAGAGTTTGCAACCTTTGGTGAAGATGAAGTTTACGACCAAAGCCACGCTGAAGGCTTCATCCGTCTTTACTCGCTATCAAGCCGTATCCGTGCTCTGAATAGCCAAAAGTAATCCGAACAATGAGTTAGTGAGCTAGCCTTTAGCGAAAGGTTGAAGGCCAGTAAACAGACATTATTATGCAAAGCCCATTCACTATTGATTAGTGAGTGGGCTTTTTACTTTCTATTTGCCGAATAAATCAGCTTCGGTTTTTCCTATCGGATGGCATATAATTCGCGCTCCACGCTAAAAATAATCAATGGATTGAACTATTGGTGAATAAATATGTGAAAATAATGAATTAATACTTTATTTTCATTTTGAATTGCCGTAAGTTTAAACCATCAGAAAAATACTGAATTTTAATCAGAATTATCATTTGCAAAAACAGTGAGCACTGTGCAATTAGGAGATACACAATGGCATTATGGGGCGGTAGATTTACCCAAGCAGCAGACACCCGGTTTAAAGATTTTAACGATTCTCTTCGTTTTGATTACCGATTGGCTGAGCAAGACATTGTGGGCTCAATTGCCTGGTCTAAAGCTCTACTGTCGGTCAACGTATTAACCGAAGAAGAGCAACAGAAGCTTGAGTTAGCGTTGAATGAGCTAAAACTTGAGGTGATGGAAGACCCTGAACAGATTCTACGTTCTGATGCAGAAGATATTCACAGCTGGGTCGAGCAACAACTTATCGGCAAAGTCGGTGACTTGGGCAAAAAACTTCACACTGGCCGTTCTCGTAATGACCAAGTGGCGACAGACCTTAAACTATGGTGTCGTCAGCAAGGTAACCAACTGCTACTTGCATTGGATCGCCTACAAAGCCAAATGGTGAACGTCGCTTCTCAGCATCAAGAAACCGTGCTTCCTGGCTACACTCACTTACAACGTGCTCAGCCGGTAACTTTTGCTCACTGGTGCTTGGCTTACGTTGAAATGCTTGAGCGTGATTATTCTCGTTTGAATGATGCGATTAAGCGTCTAGATACATGTCCGCTGGGTTCTGGTGCCCTTGCTGGAACTGCTTACCCGATGGACCGTGAAGAGTTAGCTCACAACTTAGGTTTCCATCGTGCAACGCGTAACTCTCTAGATTCAGTTTCTGACCGTGACCATGTGATGGAGCTGATGTCGATTGCATCTATCTCAATGCTTCACCTTTCGCGTCTTGCAGAAGATATGATTTTCTACAACTCGGGTGAATCGAACTTCATCGAGTTAGCAGATACCGTGACATCAGGTTCATCTCTGATGCCACAAAAGAAAAACCCAGATGCGCTAGAGCTAATCCGTGGCAAAACTGGCCGTGTGTACGGTTCATTAGCTGCAATGATGATGACTGTAAAAGCTCTGCCTTTGGCGTACAACAAAGACATGCAAGAAGATAAAGAAGGTCTGTTCGACGCTTTAGATACTTGGAATGATTGTATGGAAATGGCTGCTCTTTGTTTTGATGGCATTAAAGTGAACGGCGAACGTACACTTGAAGCAGCGAAGCAAGGTTATGCGAACTCAACAGAATTGGCTGATTACTTAGTAGCGAAAGGCATTCCTTTCCGTGAAGCTCACCACATTGTTGGTGTAACAGTCGTCGCAGCTATTGCTAAAGGCTGCGCATTAGAAGAGTTAACCATCGCAGAGATGAAAGAGTTCTCTGAGGTGATTGAAGAGGATGTGTATGACATCCTGACCATTGAATCGTGTCTTGAAAAACGTAGTGCGCTAGGCGGTGTCTCACCACAACAAGTGGCTTACGCGGTTGACCAAGCAGAGAAGCGTTTATCACAGCGTGATACTTCTATCGTTAAGGTTCGTTCTGCTCGTCTGACCGATATTGAAGCGTTGGAAGGCATGGTGGCCTACTGGGCGAATATGGGTGAAAACCTGCCTCGTTCTCGTAATGAACTGGTGCGTGATATTGGTTCGTTTGCCGTCGCAGAGCATCATGGTGAGGTGACAGGTTGTGCGTCACTCTATGTGTATGACTCTGGCTTAGCGGAAATCCGTTCGTTAGGTGTTGAAGCTGGTTGGCAAGGCCAAGGGCAGGGCACCGCGATTGTGCAGCACTTGGTTGATAAAGCGCGACAAATGGCGATCAAGAAGGTGTTTGTGCTGACTCGTACCCCAGAGTTCTTTATGAAGCATGACTTCTTACCAACATCAAAATCTCTGTTGCCTGAGAAGGTACTGAAAGATTGTGATCAGTGTCCTCGCCAACATGCATGTGATGAAGTGGCGTTGGAAGTGAACTTGGTTGAACAGATCATCGCAAAGGTGAATGTTGCATAAGGTATTGATTTTATAGCCCCTAAAAAAAAGATCAAAAATCTGATCTTTTTTGGGAACAAACTAAGAAAAGTCCGGTCTATTAAAGTACCACTGCTTTTTCTTAGAATTTTCTAAGAAAGCCCTAGAATCGATTGGTTCTGGGGCTTTTTTCTATCTGTTGTTTGGGAAATGAGGAGCGGTTGTTAAATCGAAGCACTATTGGGTCATTGAATCGAACATCTAGCCATTTTCGTTTATCTAATAAAGCCTCTCTGCTAACGCTTCTTTTTCCTCAAAGGAAGCACGACAAATTTCATTATCCAATGCAGTGACAGCAAACTACTGAATGCCAACGCGGCCATCATCAAGGCGATGGCATTGATGGTTTTTGGGTCTTCTTTGAAAAATAACCACCACACTCCCCAACTTAAAATCGACAACACCATCAGTTGGTTCATACAACGTTGGCAGCGACCGAGTTTGTTACGGATTTTTTCACTTTTATTGCAATGAATGCATGTCATCTTGGGTTTGATTCGCGTTATGCTTGTTGCCTTGATAATACCACGTCACAAGATATTGGATCACGGTGACACAGAGAGAGAAAGTCGATGATTGAGCGCCAAGAAACCAAACAACGCATGAGCCGTATTGTTAAACACAACGGCACTATCTACCTATGTGGCCAAGTGTGTGCTGATGCAACTAAAGACATCACAGAACAAACACAAACGATGCTAGATAAAGTGGAGACCCTACTTGAGCAAGCGGGCAGTGATAAAGAGCACATGCTGTCAGCAACGATTTACTTGAAAGACATGAAAGACTTCCAAGAAATGAACGCAGTTTGGGATGCATGGGTTCCTGAAGGTCACGCTCCAGCTCGCGCATGTGTAACGGGTGATATGGCTCGTGAAGCGCTACTTGTTGAGATCTCTGTGATTGCTGCTGAGAAGTAATTGCTTAAAGCTTTTAGTGACGCAATGGCTTCAAGAGATCCCAGATACCTCGTCCCGCGGTTCTGGAATGACGGTTAAGTTTTGGTTTAGCTGATGCGTCACTTTGGTCTGCTTCAGCTTAGATGCGTTTTTAAAACTACCATCACACTGATTGGCTTCGGCTCAGATGTGCGTTAAAAGTTACGTCATTCCCGAAAGCGACGAAGGAGCGTAATCGGGAATCTGTTATTTGCTCGTTGCCAAAAACAAAAAGGAAAGCCAATGGCTTTCCTTTTTAGTATCTAGCGTTTGCTCATTGCTAACGATAGCCTGAGATTAACAACCAGGGCCACAATCTAGACAGTGTTTCACCATCTCTGGACCAAGGTGCAGTTTCGCATTCAGGTCACGTAGCGCTGTTCGCACACCTTCTTCAATCACTGGGTGGTAGAACGGCATGTCTAGCATTTCAGAAACCGTCATCTTGTTCTGGTGTGCCCAAGCTAATAGGTGAGCCAAGTGTTCTGCGTTTGGTCCCATCATTTCAGCACCAAGGAAGCGGCCTGTACCTTGCTCGCCGTATACGTGCAGAATACCTTTGTTGCGCAGCATCACTCGTGAACGACCTTGGTTCTCGAAAGACACTTCACCTGTTGCGAAACAACCACATGTGCCTAAGCGTGTGGTGATCTCTTTGTAAGTTTCACCAACCATCGCGATTTGTGGGTCAGAGAATACCGCTGAGATTTTAGAACGGCGTAGGCCTGCACGAATCTCTGGGAAGCGACCTGCGTTATCACCCGCAATACGTGCTTGGTCTGCTGCTTCATGCAGTAGAGGCAGTTGGTTACTTGCGTCACCGGCAATAAATACTGATGGTAGCGATGTTTGTAGTGTGTAGTGGTCTGCGATAGGAACACCACGTTCATCAAGTTCTAGAGAGGTATTCTCTAGGCCAAGCTTATCAGTGTTTGGACGACGACCTGTTGCTGCAAGTACATATTCAACGACGTTAGTTTCTAGTTCACCTTGTTTATTGATGAACTGGATCTCGACGCGATCTTCACCCGAGTCAGTAGTAATACGTTTCATGCTTTCGATTTTTACGTCGGCATCAAGGTAGAATTCTTCATTGAAGGCTTTGTCTGCGTAAGCCATGATCTCTGGGTCGGTTACCGGGCCTACTTGACCACCTAAACCGAACAGTTTTGTTTTTACACCCAAGCGGTGCAGTGACTGACCAAGCTCTAGGCCAATAACGCCCGGGCCAAATACTGCCACTGATTCTGGTAAATCATCCCAGCTGAATACGTCATCATTAATGATTAGACGGTCGCCAAGTTCATTCCAAACTGCAGGGTATGCAGGGCGAGAACCTGTTGCGATAACAATACGCTTAGCCGTCACAACTGTGTGGTCATCGATTTGTAGCGTGTTGTCATCTAAGAACTTTGCGTAGCCAGAAATCTTGTCTTGTTCTGGGATTTCATCAACACCTTCTAAAACAAAACCAACAAAACGGTCACGTTCAAACTTCACTCGGTCCATTACTTCACGGCCGTTAATCACGATATCACCTTGTGGGTGAACGCCAAAAGCCGGAGCTTTCTCAATTTGGTGTACACTTTCAGCCGCTGCAATAAGCAGTTTAGATGGCATACAACCAACACGAGCACAGGTTGTACCGTAAGGGCCGCCTTCAATCATCACAACACTGTCAGTGTGTGCTTTTGCAGCGCGGTAAGAACCTAAACCTGCCGTACCGCCCCCGATAACTGCTACATCTACATTGACTTGTTTCATAATAATTTTCTCGCAATAGCTAAATTTAGTTTGAACGAACCCCTCCAACTCTGGTGATTTTTTAAGAGTCAGGATTGCGGGTCAGTTTTGTGATTCTGTTTTATTAGGTTTAGCTTGTAGCTCTGCCTTTATTGCTATCTGCTTCTTGTTACTAACTATAGGTTAGTTAAAGACGGGCGAGTCACAAGCTATATTCTCTTTCCAAAGCTCAGATAAGAGTGTTTGGAATAGCTAACCCACAAGAGGGTGGGTTAGCTGATATTGCTTAGTTAACTTAACGATTAGGCTTATATCGATGGTAAGTCATTAACCTAGGAAAGCTTCAAGTTCTTCGCTACCACCGATGTGTTTGCCACCGATGAATACTTGTGGAACCGTTGTGCGACCAGAGATTGCACGTAGGCTTACTGTTGTCGCGTCTTTACCTAGTACTACTTCTTCGTAGTTCAAACCTTTGTCGATTAGGTTCTGCTTCGCTTTCATACAGAAAGGACAGCCTGGCTTAGTGAATACTGTGATTGACTCTTGCTCTTTGTGCTCAGGTGCAATGTAGTTAAGCATAGTATCTGCATCAGAAACCTTGAACGGGTCGCCTGGTACGTCTTCTTCGATGAACATTTTTTCTACCACGCCGTTTTTAACCAGCATGCTGTAGCGCCATGAACGTTTGCCGAAGCCGATGTCGTTTTTCTCAACTAGCATGCCCATACCGTCTGTGAAATCACCGTTACCATCTGGGATGAATGTGATTTTTTCAGCTTCTTGGTCTGCTTTCCAAGCGTTCATTACGAATGTGTCGTTTACTGAAACACATAGAATGTCATCAACACCGTTATCTTTGAATACAGAATGTAGCTCGTTGTAACGAGGTAGGTGGCTTGAAGAACATGTCGGTGTAAACGCACCTGGTAAGCTGAATACGATAACTGTCTTGTCTTTGAATAGCTCTTCCGTCGTTACGTTAACCCATGCATCGCCCTGGCGAGTTGGGAATGTTACTTGAGGGATTGATTGACCTTCTTTAGATGCAAACATATTGATTTCCTTAAATAGTATTTTGAATTTTGTTCTATCAGAGCTTAACGTTTTTCTTTGCTCTGTTTCGTTTCGTTGAGCCCATTATTAGACAAATCCTTTGATAGCTCTAATCGTTTGATGTTATGGTTTTGATAGGTAAATTCTATCAAGAGCATTTTTCTTTTAAATGTTTCTATGAAACCCCTTGTTCTTATTAAACCAGAGGTAAGAGACTGATCATGAACATTCGTGACTTTGAATACTTGGTGGCGCTCGCAGAGCACAAACACTTCCGAAAAGCGGCAGAAGCGTGCTTTGTCAGTCAGCCGACACTAAGCGGTCAAATACGCAAACTAGAAGATGAAATTGGACTTCAGTTAACCGAGCGTAGTCCAAGGAAGGTCATATTTACAGAATCAGGGTTACAACTTGTTGAACAAGCCAAGCGTATTCTCAATGAAGTAAAGACTTTTAAGGATATGGCAAGTGGACATGGTGAAGCGATGACGGGGCCGATGCACATTGGTTTTATTCCGACCGTTGGCCCTTATATTTTACCTAAGATCATTCCTCACCTTAAAGAGTGCTTTCCCGATCTTGAGCTTTACCTGCATGAAGCGCAGACCCATCAGCTAGTGAGTCAACTTGAAGATGGCAAGCTTGATTGTTTGGTATTGGCTGCAGTTGATGAAACGGCGGCGTTCAAAGAGATTGATGTGTATAACGAACCGTTAAGCGTCGCAGTACCGTGTGATCATGAGTGGGCTAAGCAAGACACTGTTGATATGCTGCAGTTAAATGGACAAACCGTACTTGCACTGGGCGATGGCCACTGCTTGCGAGACCAAGCCTTAGGCTTCTGTTTTGCTGCGGGTGCAAAAGATGATGAGCGCTTTAAAGCGACCAGCTTAGAAACGCTGCGTAACATGGTGGCGGCAGGGGCAGGTATTACCTTGCTTCCTCAGCTATCGGTACCGAAGGAAAAACAGAAAGATGGTGTGTGTTACGTTCCAGCGGTGAACCCAACACCTTCACGTCGCATTGTTGTTGCCTACCGACCGGGCTCTCCGTTAAAGGGGCGCTTTGAGCAATTGGCTGAGGCTATCCGAACTCAATTAGATAAAGCTGTTTAGTAATTTAAATCGTAGATAGCTCTGATTATAGATACAAAAAAAGGGTTGATATGAATACATATCAACCCTTTTTGTTGGTTCATGTTACTTGGTTCAACAAACCCTAACTAGAACAGCTCTTCTACTGCTTCACCTGATGACGTTGAGTAGATGTCATCATTGAAACGTTCAGTAATGTACTCGGTTGGCTCAGTGCCTTTCTCGAAATACTCGAACATTGATGAGCTGTCGAACTTGTTGGTCAGTAAGCCAGTTTCACGGTCGATACGAACGCGAACGATATTTTCTGGAAGCTCTTTACGTTGTGCCGGAACACCCGCTAACGCTGTGCCCATGAAATCAACCCATGCCGGCTCTGCTGTTTTAGCGCCCGCTTCTGCACCTGTAATTTGATTTTTACCAAGGTTAGAGTTCGCTTTGGTTCGACCTAGGTTACGGTTGTGGTTGTCAAAGCCAACCCATACCGTTGCAACCATGCCAGGGCCGTAACCGCTGTACCAAGTATCTTTCGAATCGTTGGTGGTACCGGTTTTTCCGCCAATATCGCGACGCTTCAGCGGTTGAGCACGCCAACCTGTACCATTCCAGCCTGTGCCAGCACTCCAGTCACCGCCGCCCCAGATATTGCTGTACATCATTTCACGAACAAGGAACGCGTTCTGCTCAGTGATCACTTGGGGTGCGTACTGTACTTGGGCATCCACATCTTGCTCGGCAAACTCATCAGCCATTGAATCTGAGGTCATTGGCTGTTGGCAATCGTCTTTACACACTACTTTCGGTGTCGCTTGGAATTCAGTCTCACCAAATGGTGTTTCAATGCGGCTGATGTAGAAAGGTTCAACGTAGTAGCCGCCATTAGCGAATACTGAGTAACCTTGAGCTACCTTCATTGGCGTTAAGCTACCCGCACCCAGAGCAATGGTTTCAGAGCGCGGTACTTCGTCAATATCAAAACCAAATCGAGTTAGGTAGTTACGAGTATCATCCAAGCCCACTTCGCGCAGTACACGTACTGCCATTACGTTTTTAGATTGAGCTAAGCCAATACGTAAACGAGTTGGACCCACATAGGTCGGTGGTGAGTTCTTTGGTCGCCATGCCGTGCCTTGGCTCTTATCCCATTGATTGATAGGCGCATCGTTGATCAGTGAGGCTAGCGTTAAGCCTTTCTCAATCGCTGCTGAGTAGATAAATGGTTTGATACCAGAACCCACCTGACGAATAGATTGCGTTGCACGGTTGAATTTGTTGTGAACAAAGTTAAAGCCACCCACCATCGACAATACCGCGCCGTTGTTCGGGTTCATTGCAACAAAAGCGGTGTTCGCATTGGGTACTTGGCTTAGTCGCCATACAACCGGTGTTTCAGGTTCAGTTGTTGTTTCTTCGGTAGGCTCTTCAGATACTTCATCGCCGGTTACTGCTTCATGGCGAACCCAAACTTGCTCACCAACAGCCAAAATCTCTTTCGCTTGAGAAGGCGCTGGACCTTGGCGGTTGTCCGTTAGGAATTTACGCGCCCAGTTCATGCCTTGCCACTCGATAGTGCCTTCGCCTTGGTTCTTAACCCAAACTTGAGCGCTTTTCGAATCAACAGCGGTTACAACTGCTGGTACTAAGTCACCATAGGTTGGTTGAGACTTAAGGTGCTTAACGATTTGTTTTTGATCCCAAGCCGATTGCGCCGTTTGCCATAATACTTTTTCAGCACCACGGTAACCGTGACGTTCATCGTAGCCAAGTAGGTTCTTAATCGCTGCTTGGTTCGCTGCTTTTTGTAGTTTTGAATCAACGGTGGTGTAGACCTTCATGCCTGATGTGTAAGCGGCTTCACCATAGCGTTCAACCATCCAAGCTCGTGCAACTTCTGCTACATATGGTGCGCTCAGTTCAATCTCGGCACCGTGATATTTCGAGATAAGTTCTTCACTGCGAGCGTCATCGTACTCCGATTGAGTGATGTATTTTTCGTCTAGCATACGACGTAATACCACGTTACGACGGTTGGTCGCACGCTCAACAGAATAAATAGGGTTCATAGTTGAAGGTGCTTTTGGCATGCCCGCAAGCGTAGCCAATTCACTTAAGGTGAGCTCAGGAAGATCCTTACCAAAATAAACACGCGCTGCTGCGCCGAAACCATATGAACGGTGACCAAGGAAGATCTTGTTTACGTAAAGCTCCATGATTTCTTCTTTACTCAGAAGTTGCTCTATGTGGATCGCAATGAAGATCTCTTTGATTTTACGCATGATCTTTTTCTCATTAGATAAGAAGAAGTTACGCGCAAGCTGCTGAGTAATGGTACTTGCCCCTTGTTTGGCTGAACCGGACATAGCAACCACGAGTGCTGCTCGAGTGATACCAATTGGATCAATACCAGGGTGCTCGTAAAAGCGGCTATCTTCGGTAGCAATCAAAGCTTCAACTAGGTGGCGAGGAATCTCGTCATAAGTCACTGGATTACGACGCTTTTCACCAAATTGAGAGATCAATTTACCGTCTTGACTGAAGACTTGCATTGGCGTTTGGAGTTCTACGTCACGCAAAGTGGCAACATCAGGCAACTCTGGTTTTACGTAATAGTAAAATCCGAAAATTGTACTGACTCCAAGAATCATGCAAATCAATGTAAATATGAATAATCGCTTTATGAACTTCACCGGATAATCCCTGATTAGTTAAGGCTGATAAGCAGCAAACCCTTGTACTCTAGGTTAAAAACTTAGCTTTCGTTTATTAACGCTTATTTAACTAATAATCACAACCCCTAGATAATCAACGAAATGCTTGGCACTTCAGGAGCTAGGTCACATGGGTTCATCATTAATTACAGGTATAGATATAAATCATCACAGCATCAAAGCCGTGGTACTAAAACCCGTGGGGGAGTTGTATGCCCTAGTGGGATACAAAGAGCTGCCGATTTCGGACGACATTTTTACAGCTAACCATACTTTGGAGTATCAGAAAACTGTTAAGAAACTTAAAGAACTTAGGAAAGGACTGCCTTTTGGCTGTCGCAACGTCGCCATTTCGGTACCCGATAACACGGTGATCAGCAAAGTACTGCAAATAGAGAGTGATTTAGAAGACAGAGAAAAGGAGTTTTCTATCTATCAAACCTTTGCTCATCAATCTCCCTTTCCTATCGAGGAGCTGAGTTTAGATTTTGTAAAGCTGGAAGACAAACGATTTGGTAAAGGATCGACAACTAGCTATCAGATATATGCGACTCGTAAGGAAGTTGTAGACAGTCGAGCGGATGCTTTAAATAAAGCCGGATTTAAACCTGTTGTCATCGACACCCAAGCACATGGTCTGCTCAATATTTGGCAGTTGGCTTCACGCCTTTATCCTGAAAAAAGTAACTGGTTGCTGGTGGACGTGGGAGTTGACCAAACGTCGTTAGGCATTATCCCGCAGGATTCAGCACCTTTCTATAAAGACATCGCCTTTGGTACTCAAGATCTTCGCGGTACTGACAGCCCGAGTTATACAGAAGGTGTGTTCGGCAACGCAGAGGAGACACATCGGTTTATTGTTAATTTGGTTGAAAAGCTTAAGCGACAGTTGCAACTCTATTCCTCAGTGAATGCACTTGAGCCGATATCCGGGATCTGTCTGATGGGCGAAGGAGCCAGCATTCCGATGGTAGTTGAAGATCTAGAGCGCCATTTTCAGATGAGTTGTGAATCGCTCAATCCTTTATCGTTATTTGAGAACAAGGTGGCGAAGCGGCACCAACTGCCGATGAACTGGCAACATTTCGGCATTGCCGCGGGTATGGCGATGAGTGGACTCAAGTGGCAAGGAGAGAAGCATGTTGCATCAAATTAACCTGCTGCCGTGGCGTGATGAGATTCGCGCTCAGCACAAGAAGCGTTTTATTCACCTAGTCATTCTTGGCGTCATCATTGCACTTACAGGGCAATGGGCGGTTGGTCACTATTTTCAAGATCAACAAGCCAAACAGCAAGCTCGCCTCAATTATCTTAATCAATACATTGCCGAGCTCGACCGACAAATTCAATCGTTAAAAGTTGCAGAACAAGAACACAAAGCCATTCTGACTCGACTTGATGTCGTGGAGTCGTTACAGCTTGGCCGTAATAAGACCACCGACTTTATGAATCTAATGCCGGAGCTGATTCCTGAAGGGGTGTATGTCGACAAGATAAAGATGAATGGTCAGGAGATTGAGATGGCCGGTATCAGCGACAGTACGGCTCGCCTCGCCACAATGTTGGACAATCTAGAGCGTTCTGATTCTCTTAAAGGGGTCGAGATGCACTCTATTATCCATAACCGAAAACGCTTCAATAAAGAGTTTCAGACCTTCAAGGTCTCTTTTGTGTTTAGCCCTGTTTCTTTAGAAAACACAACCGCAGAGAGCGCAACCGCGAGCAGAAAAGAGAAGGGTCGGATAAGCGACACCTGTTACCAGGTGCCGCTCTCCTAAGAACCCAGCGTGC